>CAUUKK010000026.1:0-7824 GCA_963545805.1 uncultured Candidatus Saccharibacteria bacterium | reverse complement strand
GTAAACCGTCGCCTTGCTCATGAATTAATGGAGAAGTCTCGTTCCAGATTTTAGCACGTTCAATTTCTTTTAGTTTTCTACTGGGAGGGTTTGACGGTAATATCCTTAGACTGCGTCTTCCTTGCTTCAAGTCATCGAATCCTATTTTTACACCAAAGACTTCCAGTATATTCTTACTTAGTTGTTTTAGCAATTTTTCATTCTTAATCAGCGAACGTGTCATGGAATAAGAATTCTGAGTATAGTTATCAATTATATTATCAATGTTATCCTCAAATCGCTCTTGAAGTCTTATGTCGCATTTTTCTATAGATAACTGAACTTGTGATAATAATTCTCTCAGTAAAAGGTCATCGTCAAATACCATATCTTTACCGGAGCCGCGATTAATATTTAAAGTTCTACTATCACTTATTGCAATTTTTTCCAATTTATTTGCAGCAAAACTATTTAGTCCATCCAATGATTGTATATTCTGTCTATTCGGTTTAAACCCAGTTTTAAGGGTAAAACAATCTCTCTCAATATTACCAAAATCCTTAATCGAAATATGTCCATTTTCCACCTCTTCAAACATACTAGAAACCTCTTTTTTTGGATTATCTACTGTTAATAATACTTGTTTTATCCATTTAGTAGTTGAATTAGGTATATACCCTTCAGAAATCGCACTACCGAGCTCATTAATAAGTGTTGACTTGCCAGTATTATTGCCGCCCACGATTAAGTTCACTCCCATACTGGGAGTAACTTCGCTATCATCAGAAAATATTATTTTAGAGATTCTCATCTATAACTACATACTACCATAAAAATGGAATGATTTTATTTAATATAAATACCAACTGTAATTTATGATGATATTCTCAATATTAAAGTCGAGCTTATTAAAAATAAATAAGGTGCATCCACAATCCTTCACCCCATACAATATTCAGAACCTTTGCGACATTTTCTGAAGGGGTTCTATATCTTACACCTGAATACGTAAGTTTATAATTATAAAAGTCAATATAGTTAAGTATTTTATCATCCATTGATCTTAAGGATTCAGTCTCAGGGTAAAATTTCTCTCCATAACCAGCATTTGTATAGCTTTTCCTCTTGTAATTTCTATATTCTTATCAGTACAATATGGCATAGGCAGATTCTCTTTATTTAAGTGATGTTAATTTAAGTATAGAATCTACCTTTTTGATGGCATATTTTTTATAAAAGTAAAGACTACATACTTTCTTGCATGTACCTATATACTATTGCGATTATTTTCTGGATATCCTCAATGGTATTCTTGAAGAAAACTTTATCATATACCGTCTCTGGATATTTACGTAAAGCATCACTAATAAGAGCGTGTATAAATGATTGGGTAGCTCCAGACACTCCATTAAAATCAAAAGTAATATTTTCTTCTTTCTCTAGCGCCAGTAAGAGTTTGTTTATTCGAATGTCTTTTACCGTATAATTACAGATTCGTCAAATATGTAATTATAGGGGCATTTATTTACTATGCCCTATAAATCCATGTTTTTAATATATGTAATTATAGGACCTTGATATTACAAGAATAAGTTATTTCTTTGTAATGAAAAGAGAATGGGTATTATTGCGAAACTCATTTCATTCTTTGATAAATTTTTGGCGCATATTAGTTCGTTCTTGCGTCTTTTTACAATAAGTAGTAACTGTTTTTAAAACACAATTGTTATATCAATATATAACAAAATGTTATATCCTATTTTAACAAATGTTATATAATAACAGTGGTAAAATAGTTCAAAATGTTATATCTTCTTAACACATATGTTATATCAACATGTAATCATTCAATGAGGCTACTAAATCAGATCATTATTATTCCAGTAAAATGTTCTCATTTATATTTTGCCCCTTTCTAAAAATATTCCTCAATAATACCATCCAACTGTTCTTTAATTTTGTCAAATTTAACATCTAGATCTAACGACCGTGCAGAGATTCGATTGCCACCCGTTGAGAAATCCGTGCGGGGGATTACTTCATCACGAGTCTTCGCGTATAATAGCATCCCCGCCACATTCCCAGTATTCTCTTTATCCTCATTTTTTACATACGTATAAATCTGATAAAGATGACTATTCCTCAGCGAAGTCTTCTCAAATTGTTGCTGCATAACTTTTGAATAATATTTGGCATCAATAATTAGGGTCTTATTATTAGCTCGCAGGGTAATATCGGATTGCATTTTTGGTACAGCAAAAATCATTGGATTCTCAAAATCCTCATCAAAATTCCATTTAATCTCCGAAGCATTTACTCGCAAGCTTTTATAATTCTGTCTGTAGTATTCCAAAATAAATTTTTCATAAACCTTGGCCATGTTCTCGTCCGAAAAAGACTGCACTTTTTTGTCGCCCGCAGTGTTTGATAAAATCATCTCTTGATACACAAAATAACACATATTTATCAACACCTCATACGTACGATTGTTTCTCTGGAATATAAGTTCTCCCCACTTTACGTTTGCAAGATTGATTTTTGAAATATCTCCTAGAATACGCAGAATATTGTGAAGTTTAATACGTGTATCCTTCTTTACTTTTTTGCATTTAATCAAAGTAGTTATTGTCGTCTTCAGGATCTGGTTGTATATATTATCCACTGACAGCTCATCATGTTCACAGTCTAGATCCTGGCGATTATTTCGCGCACGTAGTTTAATTGTCGCCGTTAAGTCCAATTTTCCACGTAGAACCTTAAGCTGTTCGTTTCTGGTTATATAGCTCCGATAAAGTCCATGTTTTAACTGTGCCGCTGCGCCAATTTGAATGATTGACGCAAATAAGTCTTCGATGTTTTCAAAATCCTCAGCTTCAATACGCGCGTAGTTGCGTTGCTTTAATACTTGAAAGGCGTAGGCAAGCATATAGTATATATTATGAATTAGGATATTTTTTGAGCTCTCTTTACTCATTGAAAATGCCGATTAATCTACTTTCCCACTTATTATATTTAGCTTTATCATCAAACCAGTATTCGGCCAAGGTTGGTAGGATATCATGTTTAACGATCATTTTAAGCTGATCTTCCGTCGCATCTTTTAGATTACAGAAGTAGCTATGTCCGATGCAAAAACCACTCCCCAGGGAATCATCATCGATAATCTCATTATTGAGTTCAATAATTTGTTGAATCAGTCGATCAAAAAGATCGCTTCCTAGATTTTCTTGGTAATGTTTGAAATTATTTGACATGAAGGCAGGTTTTAATTCCTTAAAACTGAAACGACGACGTAGTGCATAATCCATTAGTGCTAGGCTACGATCTGCCGTATTCATCATTCCGATAATATAGATGTTCTCTGGCACACTAAATAGCTTGTTGGAATATGCTAAGGTAATTTTTGACCCGCGGCATTCGTTTTCAATGGCCATTAACAATTCTCCAAAAATTTTACTCAGATTTCCGCGATTAATTTCATCAATAATAAAGAAGTATTTTTGGCTAGGATTGTTTGCTGCTTCGATGCAGAATCTGTAAAAAATCCCATTCTGTAACCTAAAACCACCATTTTCGGTTGGCTTATATCCCATCACAAAATCTTCATAGGCATAATTCTGATGGAACTGCACAAAGGCAATTCGACTATCGTCAACCTCACCCATCATTGCATATGCGAGTCTCTTGGCCGCATATGTTTTACCTACGCCAGGTGCTCCTTGTAGGATAATGTTTTTCTTATGTAATAACATTCCTACGAGATTATCAAATGCCTCATCATCCATGAAGACATCCGTAAGAAAATCTGTTCTCGTATAAGTTTTATTTTTCTCAGCTTCAACGGCAACAACAGGATTGGCTTCACGAATCAATTCCATTAAAATCTCCGCTTCAGGCTCGGTTACTTTAAAGAATGTCCCCATTGAACTCTTTAGATATTGCATCTCTTTTAATTCGACAATATTCGCAAAGTCGTCACGATCGATTGGGTTTACTAATTGCTCTGTTTTCTTAAACTCGATAGTTACTCCATCTGAAGCTTTTGAAACAACCGCAAGTGATACAATCTGCTTCACTGGTGTAGTTTCATAGCAAAAAACTAAATCACCTTTTTGAGCATCACGGAAATTTTCTGGAATACGGCGAAGTTTATTATTTTCATTGCGAATAGTATAAGCCTGAGTCCCACCAACTGCCAGCTCTGAAACCGACCAAATCTTAGGATTTGACATCAGAAGCCAATACCTTTTGTCTTTTGTTACTTCATTATTAGTCACGTATAATGGAATGTGGCTTAAGTCTACTTGATCAAGAGCTTGACTTATCTCTTCTCGCAGCTTCCATTTATAAGACCCAGACTCACCTTTTTCAGCGACTCTTCCATAGAATAAGATTGGGAATAAATTACCGGTGCCATCCTTAAGTATCATTTTCTTTACGTTAGTCTTTTTAATAATTTGCTCACAAGTTTTTGTGCAGATTATATTGTAATGCTGCGCAGTGTCACCATATTTCTCGGAGATCTGTTTACAGGTTGCTGAACCCCCATAATCCTTAAAACGTTTAACCAAAGCCAGGCTTTCGTTTGAAAAAATTTCAGGATCTTTCAATATTTTTACCCAACCTTCCACATTTAGGCCTGGATCATATAGTGTCTTGCTTGGCCACCAATCGTTATCCGTGTGCACCATATTACTTAGATCCTTTGTATAGTCTCTCAAAAAGAAGACAAAATCCACCGTCATTGTATTTAAGTTTGGATCGGCATAATATGAGTCATCTAAGCAAGTATTGAGTAGTGATTTACATTCTGTATCGGACAGCAGTCTTGTGTTGACTTCTCCATAAACTTGATACGCTCTTAGTAAATTTTCTGGATTATTACCCGTTTCTGCAATTGCGGTGCTTTTTAAGATCCCCAGCAAACGTTTATATTCGGAATAACGATAAATATAATACTTATCGGGGAAGCGTAGCCAAAGGTAAGTACTGATTGAATTAAGATTCTGAAAATGAGAAGCATATTTATCACCAAAGTATTTTGTTAGGTTCTTATCTGAGGTCTTAATAAAGTACGCAATACGTTCGGCTAAATCTTTTGTCTCATCAAAAAGAACAGTAAACATTTTGCGTACCACTTCTGTGCCAGCAGATTTTATAAATTCCCCAATCATTGCCTTTGGAAAATAATGGTTCGAAGCCAGCAGATTGAAGGTCTTTTCTGTAGCAATCTTAAACATCTCGCCAAAATCTTCAGCGTCTAAGTTCCAATATTTTTGAAACCAGGCGACTGCCTGCCACTTGTAACCTTCATCTTCCTTAAATCTGGTAGGGAATGACTCTTTGTATTTAAGTAAAAGTTTATCTAACTCGTTATCGTCAATCATTCTAGCTCTCCAAAAGCCTTAATTTCTTAATAAATATGGTAGGCCCCACGCTTTACACCTCATACTCCACAATCTCGCCATTCTCCATATAGAACTCGCGAAAGTCCGTCTCATCATCATATCCGACAATGTTATAATGTAGCATCTTTAGTAGCGTCCCATGCCCCACCACCAAAATCTTCGCCTCATCGGAATTTTCCGCCTTCACTCGTCGCAAAAACTCTCCGGCACGCGCCAAAACGTCTCGCACCGGCTCAATTCCAAATTCATTCGTATTCAACACTCGGCTAAACCCGTCAATTTCCCAGTGCGACGAGTCCGTCCCCTCCAGCTCTCCAAAACCCCGCTCTTTTAAGTTATCATCAATCACGATCTCGACCCGGCCATCCGCCACAATTCCCGCCGTTCGCTTCGTCCTCATCAGTGGGGAACAGTAGCAAGTATCAAAAGCTATATCCTTTAGTTCTTCCCGCACCTTTTCGGCTTGTCGCACCCCCGTCTCGTTCAGCGGAATATCCGTCTGACCCTGCACCTTTCGCCCAATATTCCAACTAGTTTCTCCGTGTCGAACAAGATATAATTTCATGACTTCATCATATCATTTTTTGGCGTTATAATGACCTTAAATAGAAAAACCACTATCAAAAGAAGGTTCATTATGGCAAAAGACTCCGTAGCTAAATCAAAACCCCACTTACCAATCATGGGAGTTGGTCCCGCCTACGTCATCAGTATTGTCTTACTAAGTGGTCTCTCCATCTTTGTTGACAAGACCCTCATTCATCTCCCGCGCCCCACTTCCGCTCTTTTCGAAATATTTTTATCTATCGTCGGCCTCCTGCTTATCTTATCTGGACTTCTCATTTACTTTCTTGCCATCAAAGCCAAAATCACTAGCTCAATTAAAGAAAACACTCTCGTTACTCATGGCGTCTACTCCGTTGTCCGTAACCCAATCTATTCCGCCTGGCTTTTTGTCTGCACTGGTACTCTTTTTCTCTCCGGTAATTTTATTCTTGCCTTCACTCTTTTTCTTATCTTCTGGCTCTCTCTTACTATCCTTATGAAATGCACAGAAGAGAAATGGCTCACCAAACTTTATGGTGAAGCTTACCTGGAATACTGTAAGAAAGTTAATCGCTGTCTCCCCTGGTTTCAACAAAAAATAACTCCCCCAATTTAAAATCTGATATTACTCCCCATTCAGGATTGAACAAGTCCCCCACTTTTTATAATTCCTCACCTCCTCATTCATCCCGCTTATGTTATAATACACTCAATGAACGAGCAACAAATTCAGGAGCAACGTCGGTCAAACGAAGAGCAGGCCGCCTCTTCGCGCGCCATGACCCTCGGCCTCCCCTATCTTGATACCCGCCCCATCGAGGACACTTTGCCGCTACTTTTTGGCATCATCGATATCCAAAGAATGCATAGCGACTACATTCTTCCTCTCCAAAAAGGTGGCAACGGCCTTCCTTATCAATTCATGGTCACCAGCCAAACTCCCCGCAGCACCATCAAGGAGTTTAGCGAGAAATTCAACATCAACGGTGATGGTATTGATTTCTTCCTCATTTCAAACAGCGCCTATCAAGTTCTCATGCTTCGCTATGATCCGCCGAGGCAGATTCATTATGACGACATCCGCATTGCTAGCGATGGTGATTCCGAAACTTTAGCTTCGGTCTCTCAAACCCTTAACTCCGTCGGTACCGATAAAGTTTTTGACTTCCTTCTCGATCAGGCAGACAAGCTCGGCGCCTCCGATATTCATATTGAAAATCTACGCGAATCCATCCGCATTCGCATGCGTGTCGACGGTATCTTACACCCAGTCGCCAATCTTGAGCGTGATCGCTACCGTGTTTTTATGGGTGAGCTTGGTTCTCGCGCTGGCATTTCTTCCGCCGCCAAAACTCCGCAGTCTGGCCACATGCAAAAAGATATTTTTCGTGATGGCTCCTCACATCTCTTGAATATCCGTGTTGAAACCGTTCCAACCATGTACGGTCAAGATGCCGTCATGCGTCTCTTTAACTTCGATGAATCGCTCCTCAATCTTAACCTCCTCGGTCTTTCCGAGCACGAGCTTTCTGAAATTAACGAAGTGATTTCGCATCCTCGCGGCCTCGTTCTTATGGTTGGTCCTACTGGTTCTGGTAAGTCGACCACTCTCTATTCCATGATTAATGCTCTTAATACCACCGACCGCAAAATCATCACTCTTGAGGATCCAATTGAATATGGCATTTCTGGTATTTCTCAGATTCCAGTCAATACTACGGAGGGTGGCTCCTTTGCCGACGGCCTGCGTTCTATTCTTCGTCTTGACCCTGATGTTGTGATGGTTGGTGAGATTCGTGATGGTGATACTGCAAAGACTGCAATTCAAGCCTCTATCACTGGTCACCTTGTTCTAAGTTCCTTCCACGCCAACTCCACTGCAGCCGCTTTC
>CAUUKK010000025.1:0-7867 GCA_963545805.1 uncultured Candidatus Saccharibacteria bacterium | reverse complement strand
AGTCCAAGGTGTTGTCGTCCAGGCTAATAATTTAGTCCCCTTTAGCTCCCCCTCACTCACAATTTCAAACTTAACATAGACAGATGGATCAGTCACAGTTTGGTATGCATCATTATCCATCGTTACCTCTGTCTTCGAGACAGGAGTCGAGAATTTTGTATCATACATCAAGACCTTACGACCTTCATAAATTTTTCTCTGTTCGTATAGGGTTTTAAAGGCCCACCAGACCGACTCCATAAAATTCTTATCCATTGTACGATAAGCGCCACGAAAATCTACCCAACGACCGACTCGTTCAATCACCCCTTCCCAGGCCTCAGAATTCGAAACCATCGACTCACGTGCCTTCGTAATATAGGTCGAAAGTGGCCACTTAGTACCAATCTCACGTCTGTCAGTAATACCTAGTTGTTTCTCCACGAAGTTCTCTGCGGGCAAACCATGACAATCCCATCCCCATCTTCGCTCAATCCTCTTACCACGCATTGTCCAAAAACGAGGCACAGCATCTTTTACGATTGAAGATAATAGGGTGCCATGATGTGGTAAACCGGTGATGAATGGAGGTCCATCATAAAACACATATCCATTATTAATATCTCGTTGCTCAATTGATTTCTCAAAGATTCGGTTCTTTTTCCAAAAGTCGACAATTGCCTTCTCGTATTCAATTGCTCTTCTTCTTGTGTTTGCTTGGTATTTCATAAACTCTCCTCCGTTTCATCTGTTACATTTTGCTTCTCTCTCATCATTCCGTTCGGTTCCATCATTGTCGTTCTAATAATTTCATCCCTGAACAGCTCATATATATTTATTCCTGTCTTTTTGTCAAAATACTGTTTTATTCTAAATAATTCTCTGAGATGGTCACCTGCAGACCGAATTCCATGTCGAATTAATACGTCAGAAAAACGATCCGATATCGTCATCACCCCCATTGCATGCCCCATATTATCAGCTAGTTGAACCAAAAGATCTAAATCAGAAATCTCAGCCCCCTTCATATAGTTCTGCGTAAATTCTAGGCTTTTTGAGTCCAGTTCTTCCCAAAACTCAGCCCGTTCTATCTGTTTGTATCCGTAATACGTATGAGTCATCGAGACCTGCGCCAGCTCCACCAACCCCTCGTTCGTCAATAGGTTATATCCCAAAATTGGATGACGTAAGCCAACCTTTACCTCCACACATCGGCCAATATCATGCAGCAGCCCTGCGGAAAAAGCCATATCCATCATTTCTTCGTCGCTCAGTTCCCTATCCGTTCCCGACTCTTCTCCTGTGATCTTCGTGAACCTCAATTTCGCTCCATTCGCTATCACTACTCTCGTAATTGATTCTGCTACTTTAGCTACGTTTAAAGAATGTTTTTCCCATGACAAAGAATACCCAGGCATCTCTTTTGCTTGCGCAAAAATTCTTAAGGCTTTCTCCCTGATTTCACTCATCCCCCTTATTATACAATATATTTTACACGCTGCGTAGCATATAAGACACTTGGTCAAACTGCGGTAGTGGTGAGCCACTCCATTTTTTTACGATTTCGCCACTCCCGCCCAGAATCAGTAAACTCGGATATTGCATAATATCTCGAGTTGATGCAAAAATCTCCCCCTCAATTGTCTCCGGATCAATCAGTTCAACTTCTCGTCCAGTCTCACGCTGATATTCCACGCTCCACTCTTCAGCCTCTCTAAAATATTCTGAATGTGTTTTTACTACAATTACAATTCGCATTTAATCCTCACGCTTCTCTCTTTGTTCTCTAATAATTCTCTCAAATTCATCTAATGATTTAAATTGTAAAAATACACTAGCAAATCGAACATAAGCTACTTCATTATTTTTCGCTAACACATCCAAGATCGCCTGTCCTATCTCTTTCGAATAGACCACATCACGCCCAAGAGAATACACCCGCTCCACCACCTTATTCACCACATCTTCAATTTCAAGTTCTGAGTTAAAAAATTTACCCACACTGCGATTTACTGCCTTATGTAGCTTATCACGATCAAAAGGCTCCCTATTCCCACTACGTTTCATCACCGCAAGTGGCGGCATTTCTATGCGCTCATAAGTTGTAAAGCGGTAGCCATCTGCCGTCACACGGCGACGGCGAATCATTGAACCGTCAGGAGTCTCACGGCTTTCAAGCACCTTACTATCACCAATCTTTACACCTATCATTTGCATTTTTACCTCCACCTTTTATCTAGATAATTCTTTCAATTACCCCTTAAGGATCTCTGATCCTTAAGATTACATATGGTCAGATTTCTCCGACCATATTTCACTATTTTTTACCGCGTAGTTTTGCTCTTAGAGAAGGCGGGACTTCTAAATCCTCTTCTTCGTCCTGACGACCAATTTTGTCCCAAATATTTTCTTTTGGTGTTGCCGTAAATTCCTCTGCGCTATTCTGTTCATTAGTTTCTGGTGCAAAACTTGGAGTAGGCTCAATAATCTGCTGTTGGTTTCTTAGACTCTCTACTCTATTTAAAGCCTCATCCGTACGCTTCTTTTCTTCCTCTTCTGCGCGTTTACGACGATAAACATCTGAATCAAACCCAGTTGCTACTACAGTAATTACGATCTCGTCTTGTAACTCTGGACGAATAGATGCGCCGAAGATGATATTAGCATCTGGTGAAACAGCACCAGTAATTTCCTCTGCTGCTTCCTGGATTTCAGACATCGACATATCATATCCACCAGCTACTGAAAATAGTACGCCACGAGCACCATCGATTTTTACCTCAATTAGTGGTGATTCAATTGCCTGTTGAGCAGCTAACTTTGCCCTATTCTCACCTGAAGCACGACCGATACCCATTAATGCAGAACCAGCGTCTTTCATAATTGCCTTTACGTCAGCAAAGTCTAAGTTAATTAACGCATGTTCTGTAATTAATTCTGAAATCCCCTGAACACCTTGACGTAATACATCATCAGCAATCTTAAAAGTCTCGAGTAATGGTGTTCTCGGATCAATTGTTTGTAATAAGCGATCATTTGGAATTGTAATCAATGCGTCGACTGCATCAGTCATCTCATTAATTGCCTTATCTGCATTACGTTTCCTCTGAGCACCCTCAAAAGTAAATGGACGAGTCACTACCCCAACGGTTAAAATACCCTGGTCTTTTGCTTCTTTAGCTACAATTGGACCAGCACCAGAGCCAGTACCACCACCAGCACCAAGGGTGATAAAGACCATATCGGCGCCTTTCAAAGACTCCTTGATATTCTCACGGCTCTCCTCTGCAGCGGTTTGGCCTTTTTCAGGGTCACCACCAGCGCCCAAGCCTTTACCAATATGCACCTTCGTATCGGCATTTGAATAATGTAGTGCCTGAGCATCAGTATTGATTGCGATAAATTCTACACCAGAAAGTCCAACTTCTTTCATTCGATTAACTGCAGAGCCACCGGCACCACCAACCCCCACGACTTTAATGCTTGCTTTTGTTTCCACCTCTGTTGGTTTTATTTCAGGCATCTTTTTTCCTCACTATCTAACAAATAACTACTTCTAGTTTATCACATTTTTCTCCCTAGTTAAGTAGTAATTTCTTAAATAATTTATTTTTTCTTGAAAATATTCAAAAACGAGAATAAACCACCCTCTTGAGTTTCATTACTCACCTCACCAACCGTCAATTCATCGTCATACATCATCAGTGCTAATCCTAAAGCCGTCGTATATTTTGGATTCTCAACAAGATCAAATACCCCACCAAGTTTTTCCGTTGGTCTTCCTATCCTCACAGCCATACCAAGTAAATCTTTTACAAACTTATCTAAGTTTCGCATCATTGCACCACCGCCAACAATCACCAACCCCTCTGGCAATTTCTGCGCATAACCTGCCTGTTTCAAAATTTTTTCTACATGCTCAAAGATATCAATCAAACGTTCTCTCACAATCTGATTCACCTCATCTTTTGTGAAGCTCACTGTTTCGTCACCCACCTTTGTTACGATTGTTTTATCACTCTCTGGAAAATCAGCCGAAACATAACGCAATTTAATTTCTTCCGCCACGCCTGGATTAATTGCAAGCCCAATAGCAAGATCATTCGTAATATTATTTGCACCTGCATTCAGAACCGCATAATGCTGCAAAAAACCATCCATAAAAACTGCTACACTTGTCGTAGAAGCCCCAAGATCCACTACCGCAACACCATTATCCTTTTGCTGTTCAGTTAGAACAACTCTTGCCGAAGCAACGGCTGTTGGCACAAGTTCTAGCGACTCAATCGAAACGTTCTCAGTCAATTTTCGCAGATTTAAACAAGACGGCACTAGCGCTGAAACGACACTCGCTTGCATTTCTAACTTCATTGCATTCATTCCCAAAGGATCCCGAATACCAGACTGACCATCCACAATATAATTAGTAGGAATCACTTTTAAAACTTCTCGATTATTTGGAATCACTCCCGCAAGTGACATCTCTTGGATTCGCTTCAAATCATTCGGCGAAATAGCCTCCCCACCCATAATTGAAATCATACCTTGAGTTTGCACCGCACCAACCTGTGAACCATTAATTGAGGTATAGGCAGACTTTAAAGATTTTCCACTCGTCTGATCAATCATTACAATTGCTCTATTTAAAGACTCAACCGGGCCAGCTAAATTTGTAATCACCCCCTTACTCATTCCACCATTATTTTTTACCTCAGAGTTAGCGATCACGGATATTTCACCTTGATACTCAGAAAGCGCCACCGCACGAATGTACTGTGTTCCGACATCGATTCCTAACATAAAACGAGGTAACTGGTCATTCATATCCTTGGTATTATACCATAAACATTTTAAAAAATATATCGGTGTTATAATTTAGTACATGGATATTCAGAAAATTACCGCCATGCGCGAGGGTGGCAAAATTTTAGGTACAATTCTCGCCGAGCTCCGAGACTATGTTGACGTTGGCATGACTAAACGTCAACTTGATGCTTGGGTTCGTAAAAAAATCACAGACGCCGGAGCCATAGTTTCCTATGATCAACTTCCCCAAAAATTCCCTGGCGCCATCTGTATCTCTGTTAACGATGAACTAGTTCATGGCGCCCCCAACAGCGATTACGCTCTACAAGATGGTGACAAGGTTTCTTTTGATCTCGTAATTGGTTATAAAGGCTATCATACCGATGCAGCTTTTACTACCACAGTCGGCAAAGCCAGTCCTGCTGTTAAGCAAATGATTAAAACTACCGAGAAAAGCCTCTGGGCTGGCATTGCTACAGTTGCTCCAGGTACACATCTTGGCGATATTGGCTATGCCGTAGAAACCGTCTTACGTCGCGGACATCTAGGCGTTATCGAAAACTATGTTGGCCACTTTATTGGTAAATCCATGCATATGGAACCAGAAGTTCCAAACTTTGGCAAACGTGGTCGCGGTTATATACTCCAGCCAGGAGATACTCTATGTATTGAACCAATGTCGTCTCTTGGTAAACCATACAATCATGTTAGTCCAGAAAACGGCTGGGATGTCATTCTTTCTGATGGCTCTATTGGCTGTCACTGTGAACATACTATTCTTGTTACCGATACTGGCTTCGAGGTACTGACTTTACCAAACTGCCCCAAAGAATAGAAAAATTATCTAACTAATAAAAAATCGGAAGTACCTTCTTCCGATTTTTTAAATAAATTATTTCTCCTGAACTAATTTCATAATACGCTGATTTACTTCTTCAATTGACCCCACACCATCTACTTCATAAATCTGCACTCCCCGTGACTTCATTTCTGTTAAAAATGAATAACTTTTTTGTTCAAAGTAGGATATTTTCTGCTTCCAGACTTCTACATTATCATCCTCTCTTCCCCGCTCCGCCAACCTTACTAATAGTTCTTCTTCTGGTACCTTTAGTAACACTACAAACTCCGTATGTGAGAAAACCCCTTTTTCCTCCAACATACCCACTTGTTCAACCGAACCTGGCTGACCATCAAAAATTACCTCACCGCCATTTTTAAATACAGCATTCATGTTTTCCCACAGAAGATCTACTAAGATATTTTCTGGGATCATCGCACCCTTACTCGTATATTCATCAAATCGATGCGAATCACGAATCAATTGCCCCGCTGAAAGCCAGGTGCGGCCCATCTTTTCCGCCAACATTCTCCCCTGCGTCGATTTCCCCGATCCTGCTGGCCCATAAATTAAAATCATAGTTCTCCTTTCTGAAAAAACGCCCCCTTAGGCGTTTCCCTTATTATTTAATTCATTAATTTCATTTCGTATCAAAGTAACGGTACGCTTATAGACTTCATCAACTTCACCTAGCCCATCAACAGTTAACAGCTTTACTCCATTACCTAACAAATACGCTACGATTTCATTACGGCTACGCTCATAGTCAGCCTGTCTTTCTTCAATAATTTCCGGTACATCCTGGCTGCGTCCCCGCATTGATAACCTACGCATCACCTCTTCAAACGGCACTGTCAGCTCGACTATATAGTCAATCTTTAGGCCTCGTTCAACTATAATTTCTGCCTGACGCAATGTCCTTGGATATCCATCAATAATCGCATTCTCCGTCTCAGTCAACCTAGAGAATACTAATTCCGACACCATCTCATCATCGAATAATTGCGCAGTTTTTAGCCGGTCAATCACCCACTGCTCCTTACTCTCTCGAAGAATTGCCCCGGACGAAATCCAAGGCCAGTTTAAATCATTTGCTAATCTATTCCCAACTGTACTTTTACCAGTCCCAGGACCCCCTAAAAATAATAGTTTCATACAAAAATAGTATAGCACAAAAAAGACCCCATTAAAGGGGTCTTCTCATTACTTTAAACCAAGTTTAATTCGTTCTGTTTTCTCAGCTTTACGAATCTCGCGTAGAATTGCTTTACGACGACGTTCGCGTTTGGAAATTGGCTTTGAAAAACGAAGCTGTGATTTCGCAAGTGGCATAATTCCACTCTGTAACACCTTACGATTAAAGCGACGAATGATGTTTTCGTTTGCCTCTCCCTGGTCTTTTCTAGTTACTTTGATTGCCATATATCGGCATTATATCAGATACACTACATTTTTTCAACAGAGCTTTCTTTAATCTGTAAAATTCTTCCTTCAACGCTTCTATAATTCTGCCATTCATTCTCCACCAGATTAACCCACACATTGCGATTCTCCCCTTCCATAATTTCCATCCACTCTTCCGGAGCGTTAAAAGCCACCAGTTTTATCTCCTTCCCTAAGCCATCTTTCAATGTCATTCTCATATGCTGTCCCTCAGCTCCCATTTTATTAATCCTCTCTACCTTCATATTTTTTAACAAAAATATCGGCTCCGGATTTCCCATCCCAAATGGCTCTAAGGCTCTAAGTTTTTCCATTAACGACAAATTCAATCCCCCCAATTCCTCAATTTCCAAATCTTCTTTCGCCTCTAAATATTTCTCTTGATCCTGCAGCTTTAAGCCTAGGTAGTAATTATTTACCACCTCGATAAATTTATTCAAACCATCTTTCGAAACTTTTAATCCACAAGCCGCCGCATGACCACCACCACTAATGATCTGTTCCTTGCAGGCTTTTAGCGCCTCTGCCAGATTAAAATCACCAAACGAACGCCCTGAACCCTTCAACACCCCTTCTTCCGTTTCTGCTAATACAAACGCCGGTTTGTGATATTTCTCCACCAATCTACCTGCAATAATTCCTAGCACTCCCTCATGCCATTTGCCAGTTACCACAATCACCGGATCCTTCACTTCTGGAATCTCCTCCATTGCCTGTCTTTGACTATTCCTACGGTCCTGATTTAGTTGATTTAGCTTCATAGCCAGTTCAAAGGCCTCACGGTGGTTTTTAGACATC
>CAUUKK010000024.1:0-8114 GCA_963545805.1 uncultured Candidatus Saccharibacteria bacterium | reverse complement strand
CAGTAAGTTCATACTGTTTCACTTTGCACTCCTTTGGTTAAAGCAAGCACACCTCTTGTCGCTTGCTGAGCTAATAATGATTTAATTATACCAGATCGAGGCGATTTTTTCAACTAGCAAGGAATACCGGATATGCTGTTTACGCCTTTTTATAAAACTTATGCTACAATCAAGAAAAAGGAGAACACATGGATAGCGAAAATAATCTAAGTCAAGATAATACCATAAATAATAGTGAGTCCTCTCTTGATACTAATCAGATGGATACAGGATCATCCGAGAACATGACAGTAGCTAATGAATCTAATGCCTGGGTCGACGCATCGCCAGAAAACTCTGCAGATGCGGTAGACGTGATTGAGGAGTCAGCAGTCAATCAAGAAGATACTTTTAAGTCCACAGAAAAACCTGCAGGTGAACCAGAGCAAGAAGTAGTTAGTCCTATGCAGCCTATGCAAGCCGTTGAGACTCCTGCAACACAGCAAGTAGCTGCAGAAAAGAAGAAAATGTCACTAACTCCACTTTTTGCCTTAACTACGGTCGCAGCAGTTGGTGCACTTGCTTATACTATTATTACAAGCCAAAACCAGCGTCAGCAGTTGTATCATGATCTTTCGGTCTCAAAAGAAGAAACAAAGAAGGCTCAAGAAACCGTTATTAAATTAGAGGAGGCCGCTAAGCCCGATCAGGGCATCGCAAAAGAAAATAAGACGACTGAAGAGAAGACGGTTGTGACTAATAATAAGTCGGTAGCATATGATGTAAAATATCAACAATTGCTTGATACGATGGGTAAAGACAAGTGGATTAGTCACGGACAGATCTTCACTAATAAAGCAGGGACCTATGCTTTTGCTTCATTACAAGTTGGTGGTTTTAACAAAGAAAAAGATAGTCTTGGTACTGAACTCTTGGTAGTTGCTGGCGGAGGTGGGGTTGAGGCATACTACCGAGAATTGCCCAACGGTGAATGGAAGTTTGCATTCGGAGGCCACATGCCTATGAAATGTTCCGATTATTCTGCTGAAATTCGTAGAATCTATCATGATGTAGAGAGGCCAGATGGACAGAATAATTACAGCTGCAGGACGGGCAATACTGGAAGCGATTACGAACATCTTTAGAAATAAAAAAATATAGCTTCTAAGAAGCTATATTTTTTATGGTATTTTGACTAAGTTGATAGATCTTGTGTGCTGTTTTTTGAACCACCAAGATCTATCATTATAATCTACCTATACGTTGGCTAGTTGATCAAAATCTTCAAGGCTCTTAATCATTACTTCGCGAGGCTTATTGCCATTAGCAGGGCCAATCACGCCAATTTCTTCAAGCCAAATCGCTAGACCAGAGACGAAGCCGTGACCTTTACCAAGATAGGTCTGCAGCATGGCGGTAGAGAATTTACCTTTTGTGAGCGTAATTTCAATAGCCTTACGAACGACAGGATCATTTGGATCATATTTACGGCCAAGATCACCAAAGCCGCCACCATCGGTTGGGCCGATTCCTTTGATCTGAACAGCTTGAGAAATGACTTCATTATTATATTCAGGGGCACGCTGCTCGCGAAGGAAGTTTGTCAGTTTTTCAACATCACTATCAGAGGCATAGGCACCCTGAATACGGCGAGGTTTACCCATCATTTCGGTGGTAAGCATCAACATGTCACCTTTTCCTAGTAACTTCTCAGCACCGCCCATATCGAGCATGATGCGAGAATCGGTATTATTGTTCACAGCGAAGGCAATACGACCTGGGACGTTGGCCTTAATTAGACCAGTAATGACCTTAACTTCAGGACGCTGAGTAGCAAGAACAAGATGAATACCGGAAGCACGACCTTTTTGTGCGATACGAACGATTAGTTGCTCAAGGTCTTTCCCTGCTTGCATCATGAGGTCCGCCATCTCATCAATCACGACTACAATGTACGGCATCTTGCCGCCATCATGCTGCTGCTCGTTATTATCCTGATCGGCAACGGTGGCAGTCTTCTTTTGTAGCTTCTCGTTATAATCTTCAATTTTCTTGACTTTTTCCTCAGCCATTAAAGTATAGCGACGCTCCATTTCATTAACCGCCCATTTCATGGCTGAAAGGGATTTTTCAGTGGAGTTGATAATTGGCGTTAAGAGGTGAGGAATGTCATTGTATTGCACCATTTCTACTTGCTTAGGGTCGACAATGATTAATTTCATATCACTAGGCGCATTACGATAGAGGAGTGACGAAATTAAAGTGTTGGTCATAACAGACTTACCAGAACCGGTGGTGCCAGCGATGAGGAGGTGAGGCATTTTGGCAAGATTAGCAATAACTGGATTACCAGAAATATCCTTACCAACGGCGAAAGCCAGTGGATTGCGTTCTTTTTTCCACTCATTACTTTCAAGAATAGAACGAAGAGTAACATCGGCGGGGCGAACGTTTGGAATCTCAATACCAACAAGGCGGGTACCAGGGATTGGAGCCTCGATACGAACTTTATCAACTGCCAGATTTAGGGCCAGCTCCTTGTCACGAGCAGCAATTTTAGAGAGAACGACGCCAGTTGGCGGTTGGATTGTATACTGCGTAACGCGTGGACCAACATTGGCACCATCAAGCTTAACTTCAATACCGAAGTCCGAAAAAGTAGAGTTAATAATGAAGGCATTTTGCTGAATATTACCACCGTCAGGAGGGTTTTGTTTCTTAGAAAGAAGGTCAGTGCTTGGCATTTTCCAGTTTGGATCAGAGACTTCAATTAGGGCACGTTCCGGCTCAGCTTCGACTGGTTTATCCATAACTGGTTTTTTAACTTCAATTTTAGGTGTCGATTTTAGTTCCTCTGGAGAAACCTCAACACCATTAGCTTTGATCTTCAATGGACCAAGGGCGCCAGCTTTAATCGCGTCATCAGCTTGAGCTCGACGAGCCACACGCGCATTCTCTGCATCTTCTTCACGACGGCTAGTCTTGAAGAGATTGGCGAGATCACGAAAGACAGCAGCTGGAGAAAGCTGCATAATAAAGATAGCGGTAATAAAGATTAAAACAAGGTAGATAAAGGCTGCGACACTAGGATTAAGAATTTGTGTGACAAGACTATTTAACCACTGACCTAAAATACCGCCAGTTTGGGCTGAGGCAGTACCGTAAGTAGGTAAACCAAAGAGTCCAGAAAGCCAAAAGATCATTAAAAATGAAACAATCCAGATGACGGCTGGAAGACGATTATCTGTACTGCGGAAGATTTTAACTGCTAAGTAGACGAGGATAACAGGAATTGCAAAAGTAGCATAGCCAATCAGCCAGAAGCCAAATTTATGAAAATCATTGAGAAGCGTGCCACCACTACCAAACCATGTCATCACAAGGACGATGGAGATAGCGATCATAAGAATTGCTGAGACTTGACGCCAAAAACCTCCTGGCAACTCGTGCTCGGGGGCTACATCACGAGGAGATTTACGTCGACCTTTTTTACGTTTTACCATAGACAGATTATAGCATAATAATTATAGATAGACGGCGTAAGTCTTTTTAGTTTTAAAAAATCATATTTATGGTATAGTGTGGTTATAGGAGATATTATGTACGATACGGATGGAATCGAAAATACAAACAATAACAAAACAAAACATCAAAATAACCGTGGCTTAAAAATTGTGGCTGCGGTTTTTTGTTTAGCGACAATTGTCAGTTTATGCGGACTGATATATGTAAATACTTCTTTTTCTGGACAAGTAAATAAACTCGAAACAGAAGTAAAAACTTCAAAAGAAGACCTGGCAAAGGCAAACGAAACGGTTTCTAAATACGAAGCAGCAACCGGGACCAAGGCGGTGGAATCTGAGGTTGAGAATACTAAGATTAAAGAAATTGTAAAACCGATGGCGTTTGATGCCAACATGGAAGCACTGAGAAATAAGATTGAAAGTGAAACTCGTTCTATGAATGGTGAAGTAATCGAAGAGGGGCTAATCGAAGAAGATAATATTATTCTGCAAATCCGAAAATTCGCAACCGATAGCAAGGCAAAATTTCTATTTGCCACTACACAAGTCTCGCACGAAATAAAAGTTAGACCGAATAACGGCAATACCAGCCAATATCTTTCCTACGGTGGCTCCTCAATAGCCATCTACTACAAGTCCTTACCGAATGGAGATTGGAAAAAAGCAGTTGATGGCAATGGTATTCCAAGCTGCGATACAATACCACAAGAAGTAAAGGACGTTTTAAAATGGACAAATCAACGACCATTTCAGTCTTTGATTTTCTGTGTTGGGGAAGGAGGCTCTGAAAATTACGGCAATTTAGGACTTTAGATAATAAAAATTTAAAATTAATGGAGAATCCACATGGAGCAAGATAATATAGAAATCAAATCTGAGGTAAAACATAAAACAGGCAAAGGAGTGAAAGCTGCATTAGTGGCCCTGAGCTTATTGACGATCATATCAATCAGTGGTTTAGTATACTTAATGTTCTCCTCGAATAGTCAGAAGAACCAATTAGAGAGCCAGGTAAAATCCGCAAAAGAAGAATTAGCAAAAGCTAATGAGACAGTTTCTAAGTATGAGGCGGCAACTGGGACCAAGGCGGTTGAAGCGGAGACCGAGAATGCCAAAATTAAAGAAATAGTAAAGCCGATGGCGATAGATACTAAGATCGGCGACCTAGTCAATATGATTGATCGTGAACAAAGGGGGAAGATGAAAGGTGAAAATGAAGAAAGAATGCCGATTATCGATAACTGGCCGATCATTACGTTCAAGGAAATTTTTACCAATAAGGAGGCGACTTACTTAATCGCCAACATGTATATCAGTGGCAACTATATGGTACTCACTAATAAAGAAAAGGGTTCAACACGCGTGGAGGGGGGTGGAGGAGGCGGTAATGCGGTATATTATCGTGCTTTGCCTAATGGAGATTGGAAAGAAGCATATGCCGGGAACGGTATACCAGGTTGCGAAACCCTCTCCGAAGAAACAAAAAGAGTTTTTAAAGATCTGAGAATAAAAGATGGAAAATCGATGCTTTCTTGTTCGGATCCAAATGTAAAAGAAAATTTTGGCATCGTTGAAATTTAATAGCAAATTTGATCTATAAAAAGATTGGTCGAAAGACCAATCTTTTTTAACGCCTAGATAATAAAAACTTAAGATTAGCCCATGAAGTAGATCCATGAACTAACTGATACCTAGACTACTGCTCGACGCGGCGCATACTGAGTGAGAGACGACCCTTATCATCAATAGCTTCGAGGCGAACCTTCACCTCATCGCCAAGATGCAACGCATCCTCAACTTTGTCGAGGCGCTTCTCTGAAATCTGTGAAATATGAAGCATGCCATCAACACCTGGCAAGATATTCACAAAAGCACCAAAGTCTTTAATATTGACGACCTTACCCTTATAGATTTTACCAACTTCTGGTTCTTCAACGAGACCCTTGATCCAATCAATGGCGTGTTGGATTTTCTCAGGATTAGTACCAGAGATAGTAATGAGACCAGAATCATCAATGTCGACTTCCGCACCAGTTTCCGAGGTAATCTTATTAATCATTTCACCGCCCTTACCAATGATGGCGCCAATCTTGTCAGGATTGACCATTAATTTCTCGATGCGTGGAGCATATGGAGAGAGCTCGGGGCGAGAAGCTGGTAGCACGGAAAGCATATGATCCAGGATGAACATACGACCTTCATGAGATTGATTAATGGCTTTTTCAAGAATGTCGATAGGGAGACCGTGAACTTTCATATCCATCTGAAGTGCGGTAATTCCCTGCTTAGTACCCGTAACCTTAAAGTCCATATCACCTGCAAAATCTTCGGCATCCATCAGGTCAGTAAGAACATGTGGAGTTTCACCATCAAGCATGAGACCCATAGCGACACCAGAGACTGGACTTTTTAGAGGAACACCAGCATCCATTAATGCGAGGCAGGATGAACAGGTGGCAGCCATAGAGGTAGAACCATTTTGAGACATAATTTCAGTGACAGAGCGGATGGCATATGGAAAATCTTCTTTAGAAGGAAGGACTGGAATGAGCGCACGTTCAGCTAAGTAGCCGTGGCCGATTTCACGACGTCCTGGAGAGCCAATACGGCCAGTTTCACCAACGGTATAACTTGGAGCGTTATAGTGGTGCATATAGCGACGTTCGCCGTCAGTTACTTCCATAGTATCGACAACCTGAGCATAGGAAAGAGGAGCTAAGGTCACAATATTCATGGCTTGAGTAAGACCACGAGTGAAGAGTGAGGATCCGTGAACACGAGGTAAAATTGAAACCTGGGAACTGAGAGGTCGAACTTGATTAAGCTTACGACCATCGGGACGTACGCCATCCTCAACAATGGCACGGCGAACCTCATGATGGATGGCTAGTTCATAGGCATTATGGAATTCAGCCTTCAAACGAGCATCGTAGTCAGCAATTTTTTCTTCGGGAGTATTACCTTCACCAACCTCAAGAGCAAATTCTGCGTCCATCTGGTCACGCAGGGTATCAGCAATACACTTACGATCTAAGACATTGCCACGAATTTTGGTACCAGTTTGACCGTCTTCACCTTTAAAGTGAGCACGAGTCCAGGACTCAACCTTATCGGTAATTTCCTGATTTGGTAGGCTTAATTCGTAATCTTTTTCGACGACGTCAAGTTTATCACGAAGTTGTCTTTGAAGATCTAGGGCTGGCTGAACATTTTCAATAGCCCAGCGCATAGCATCTATAATTACATTTTCTGGGACTTCGTTGGCTCCAGCCTCCACCATGACCACTTTCTGATCCTTAACAGCAACCACTAGGTCAAGATCAGATTGCTCACGCTCATTCTTATTTAAGAAGGCTTTAAATTCACCATTAACACGACCGATTCGAAGGCCAGCGATTGGACCATCAAAAGGTACGCCAGCATTTAATAGAGCTGAGGAAGCAGCCAACATCGCAATGACATCTGGGCGGAAGTTTGGATCCATAGAAAGAACGGTGGTAACAACTTGGACCTCTTGACGATAACCTTTAGGGAAGAGAGGGCGAATTGGGCGATCAATAAGTCGACCGATCAAAACAGCTTCATCAGCCGGCTTGCCTTCGCGCTTAATAAATTTTGAACCTGAAATTTTGCCAGCAGCATAGAACTTTTCTTCATAGTCGATAGAGAGTGGGAAGAAATCTTGAACGACCGGCTTCTCGCTAACGACAACTGAACCAAGCACGACAGTGTCGCCGTAAGTGACGAGAACAGATGAAGTTGTGCGAAAACCGACACGATTTACTTCAATTCTAAGCTCACGTCCGCAAAAATCGGTAGACACACTAAATGTGTGCTTACCGGTTGGATTAATTATTTCCATTTTTTCCTTTCTCGGGAAAACACCAGATAACTACTCTAGTAAGCCAAGCAATAAGCTAGAGAGAATCTTATCCTAAAGCTCTAGGGGACTTATCCGCCGTCTTCCCTTTTATTGTTATGTATTAATTGTATCATGAAAAGCTATTTAAAATGCCTATATCATTGAATATTAAGAAATTAACAGCTGAGAGCTACTGTTTTGAATATAGTTTTGTGTTTTTCATGTTTTATGTTATAATATCCTGCGTTCGGTGATTATCTAGATACTAGACTGGAATGAAAGGGGGATAGGTATTTAAATCACCAATTTTGAAATTATTGTGAGCTATAGCTCAAGCACATTTAGAGAAAGGATCGTAGAAGGAATGAACAATACGATACATAATATTTTTGATTTTGAAGGGTTGATTCCGCCCATGGACATTGTAATCCAGCTGAAGGGATTCGAAAACAATTCCTATGCAGTACAGGAAGAAGAGGAAAAGCTGTTCTGCTATCAGCTAATCGAACAGGTGTTTGTGCCACTGAGAAAACAAATTCGACTCGATAGCAATATCGACCTGGTGGTGACAATGGTAAACACCGGGGTGAGGGGGCAGAGGAGAATCTCATTCCACTTCAATACGGCGGACGTCATCTACTTCCAAGAGAAGGATCTCTATCAGGTAATCACTCGTCGAGAGGGCGTGACTGGCAATATTTATGAACTTATGAATGATGCCAGATTTGTGCGCATGCATTATACGCACA
>CAUUKK010000023.1:0-8396 GCA_963545805.1 uncultured Candidatus Saccharibacteria bacterium | reverse complement strand
AGGAATAGTCTGCCAGGCACAGAACCATGAAAAATTTCCGCGATTCCAGTCGGCGAGTTTTTCAGGATCTGGATAACTAAGGTATTTTTCACCAGTATATTCCATTTCTGCACTTTTCATATCTAAACGACTTCCACCACCATTCATGTGGTTAACCACCTTAGGTTCCGACTCTGCGAGATAGACACTATAAGATAGCGGTATAGCTACTCCACCAGTTGGTTGCAAGGTTTTTCGATAATAGCGATTATAGCCAAGAATATAGACACCAGGTTGCCTACCACAACCAGTAACTGCGTTATCGCCTTTAGCTGTAGGTAGAACTTGATTTCCTTTTGGATATCCAGCAGCAGGAGTATTAGCAAAAGTACTATAAGGAATTCTATCGCGTTTATTTTCTGGTATTCCCATTGCTGCAAAATCATAATAAATCCAAGTAACCCCGGAGTATTCTTGATGAACGGTATAGCAAATGCTCTTACTGCACCCCTCTACTGGATGACCACTACCACCATCATGTTTACCAGTTTGGGGTGGAGTTGGTGGATTCGTGGCAAAGATATTTTGGCTAAAGTGTATACCGCAAGCCAAAGCAACTAAAGCAATAATTACCGAAAATAATATTTTTTGATAAATAGATTTAATCCCAAGAAATTTCTTTGACCTCATGTTTATATATTAACATAAGAATAATAAAACTGACTAAATAAAAAACCACCCAAGTATTTGGGTGGTTGAAGTTTGGGGTGTGTTTAACGAAGTTTTTTGATACCATTTGTTGCTCGAAACATTTTATGAACATCGTATACATACGCCGAGCAGTTTTCTGGATTTTCATCCTTAAAACAGTTATTGATTAACCTCATCTTCTGCGCAATATCGGTTAAGCACCATCCAGAGACATAAATTGGTCTGCTCGGATAATAGAGCTTAACTGGATCTACAGTTTTACCATAATTAGCATCATACAAAGCGCTTTCTTCTGACGTTAACGAGCCGTTAAGCATGTTAGCCCAAAATGTTTCTTGGTATTGACTATATGGAATAATATTCCAGTTATGGTCGTGCGATCCAGGTACGGAGATTATTGTGCCATACGGGAAACAGTTTTCTGGCCTTGTGTAAACTCTTACTTCCAACGAGATTGGAATATACGAATTTATTTCGTCATTTCGATCAAAGCAG
This sequence comes from uncultured Candidatus Saccharibacteria bacterium, assembly GCA_963545805.1. Classification (GTDB taxonomy): domain Bacteria; phylum Patescibacteriota; class Saccharimonadia; order Saccharimonadales; family Saccharimonadaceae; genus Nanosyncoccus. Next base: position 7,211 of record CAUUKK010000023.1, on the reverse strand, counting down.
AGTTTATTATCTGAGCCATAAAATTTTTTTCCACTACTACCAATCGCCTCAGCCTCAAAATACTTTAAACTTTTTTCCCTAAAATCGAAGAAATAGGTAGTTGTACCATCTTCGTTTTTATGGTAAACATTGTTAGAGTATTCTGAAGTGTGAAAATTCATCCCTGCAGCCCACTCATTATACATGAGCTCTTGAGTATCGAATCTCTGGAAGAGCCTCCAGTCATACTTATCAAACTGGCGATTCTCCGCAATCAGCTGCTGCGCGGGATACTGGTATTTACCAGTGTCATACACGATACTTGAAACATCCTTGTTTGTGGCATCGGTGGTACTTTGAGTGCCCTGATTAGCGCTAGGCTTCAAGCCTAAAACACCAGCCTCAGCGGCAAAAGAATTCACAGTTGATAAAGATAAAACTGCTACAGCCAACAGACTAGCAAAAATATTACGTTTCATAATACACCTCTTTCTAAATGAACTACTCTGGCCTATCCAGAGTAGTAGGGTTTCTCTCTGAATAACAGAATCTGATTGCATTATATAACATTTATGGTTAAATGTCAATCATAACGTATTAACTCAGAACCTTTGCAACATAGATTGGTGAAAATATTGCCATCAAAATGCTGGTTTTGGCAAAAAGCCAGTAGGATTAATGCAGATTGCTTTGGGATTCATAGAAGTATTATCTGAGGAGGATGATATCAAAAATGGAATAACTACAAGATTAGCTATATTATAATGAATATAAAATTATGGGATCCAATGTGATGAATAGACAAGAAATTATAAGACGGCTAAGAGGCTTAAAATTACCTAAAAATGAATATTATGTTCTCTCTGGAGCGTCATTAGTGTTACGGGGGATTCGTGAAATATGTTCTGATATTGACTTATGTATATCCGAAGAATTATTCAATGATGTAAAAGATAGATTAAAGATGACACCCGATAAATTAAACTCTTGCAATTTCTATCACTTAAGTGACACATTAGAGATAGTTGTTGATAAAAAAGATTATTTTAACATGGAAGAGGGTGATGAATTTAATCTTGAAGATATTAAAACGATTTTAGCTTTTAAGGAGTCACGTAACCTCCCCAAGGATCAACAAGACATAGCTAACATAAAGAAGTATTTAAATAAAAAGAAATCCCCGAGCATATGTCTCAATTGAGGCCTATTTTTTGGCTTCTATCAATAATTCCGATACGTAGGCCGATTTTAAAGCTTTATATTTTTTGCGATCAAAATTAGCTTCTTTTGCAAATTCGTATTTTTTCTTTAAATAGTCTTGTGCTTTTTCTGGGTTATTTTTAAGAAAGTTACGTAAAATAATAAAATTCTCGTAAGATTCTGCCTTAATCGGACAAATATGAATATGAAAATCACCTTCGCCGGTTTCTTCTTTGGTGCTGGCTAAAAAAATTCGGTCCTCGTGACTGTCAGACCCTTCAAAATATCCATTTTTTATCAAAATGTTTTTTATAAAAATCATATCTTCGCGTTTTGGAACTCCGATAAGAATATCTATTATATTTTTGCCACCGATGGAAACGGCACTACTGCCAACATGTTCAATTTTTATGTTGGTAGGTAAAAGTTTAGACAAACGACATTTCTCTTGCGTAAAGCGCTCGATAAGTTTTGATGAATATTCTTTTACGATAACAGACATTGGTAATATTATACTATGCCCATACAGCATTCAGAATCTTCGCAACATCACATGGTGAGATTATTGCTATTAAAAAGGTAGATTCTATACTTAAATTAACGTTACTTAATAAAAGAAGAATCTACCTATGCCATATTGTACTGGTAAGAATATAGAAATTATTCTACTCGTCTATAATTAAAACGTTCTAGTTCCGATGCAATGTCGTTATATGTCTTTCCAGCTAATAGCCCACCAGCTATAAAATCTTCCTGAGTTACGTCTGCCAATGCTATACTTGGCATTTTAAAAGCTGATTTTTCAGCTAGCGTATTAAATTCAAAATCCATTAAGACGAGACCTTTTAGCTCGTCGACAAACACGTCTATTTCGGCTATCCAGCCTTCAATTTTCACCCTATATCTATCTTTAGCCACTCGCTTTTTACTGCAACTAGCGAGGGCTACAAATTCTTCTTTTGTAAGTGATATTGTTTGCTCAATCTGTTCAGATGCATCCCCTTCCGTAATTGGTGTTTTTTTAGTCATTTCGTATCTATCACCTTTTTGGCGTAACCTGAGATGCGAATGTTCTGGAGTATCTGGAATATAAATATCAATTATGCGAGTCGGCTTGGCTGTTTCGATGTCTTTTGGTAATTCTTTTGCTAAAAATGTTAGTTCTAATTCTATTTCTTGAGTCATGTCTTCTCCTTTTTATAATTATAAACCTTTATTTTCTATAATATAGTCACAAACTTTTTTAAAACCAGCGATATATTTGTCTACAACATCAAATTCGTCATCAAAAGTCCAGATTGGAATTTTAATAAATTGCTTAACATATTGCTCTGCCTTATTAAAACCTTTTTGCATCGGCAATTTATTGGGGTATAGCCTACCAAGTATCATGTTTGGATCAATAAATAGTGGTAACATATTTAAAAGACTGGTAGAGCCAGGAATATCAACTTCAATTAATCCCTCCGCATGCAGAGCTTCCACGAATTTTTCTTTCGAAACACCATACGCTTCTTCTTTAATATATTGCAAACCATATGCGTACCAAGAATTTATTACACAATCTGATACTGTTGGGGTCTTTAAGAAAGGATATTTTATTAGTGCTTTAGTAATTTTCACAGCATACTTATTTCTTGTTTTCAAAAAATCACTTATATGATTAAATTGTTCATTTGCTATAGCTATAGCTAGTGGATGTGCTCGTAATTTTAACCCCATACCAGTAAGGTAATATTTGTATAGAATATCTGAACTATCAATTTCGTTTTTTGGTCGTTTATTGTAATGTCCTTGCAATAATGCCCGATCGAATAATTTCTTGCTATCTGTTAAAATTATTCCACCTTCACCACCAGTTATAGTCTTTTGTCCTTGTAAGCTCCAGGCCGCGATGTCACCAAAGGTACCAACTTTTTTCCCATATATTTCTGCACCATGAGCATGCGAGCAGTCTTCTAGGAGATAGATGTGCTTTTCTTTACAAAAATCGGCAATTTTTTGAATATCCTTTATCGGAGTTCCCCACATATGTGTGACAATAACTGCTCTTGTATTATTGGTATATTTTTCTTTAATACTATCAAATGAGATATTACCTTCATCATCACTATCGCAGAAAATTGGCGTTGCTCCAAAATACATCATTGGACTTACTGTGGCATGAAAAGTATAGACTGGGCATAATACCTCGTCTTTATTTCTTAGGCCGATAGCTTCAAACATAGAAAATATGGCGGATGTGCCAGAATTAGAAAGAAGAGAGTATTTTCTATTATGATAATCCGCAAATTTCTTTTCGAATTCACCAAAAATACCAGAATCGTCATAAATCGATATAGTCTCATGGAGTTGTTTTATAACTGCTTTCTCTATATCGTTCGTAATTCTTGGCCAATTAAACTTCATCTTGTTATCTTTTGCTATTTTCTCTCCCCCAAAAATTGCGAGTTCCTTCATCATATTACCATTCCTTTAATTTACTAAAGTAGTTGATTGGATTTTCATTCTTATGCGTTTTAGCTGAAATATATGAAGCCTCCAAAAATGAAACTTGCTCCATATACTCATCTATAATTTTTCCTCTATACTTACCGTTAATAATTTTTCATGAAAGTCTTCAAGTTGGTCAATTATTGCGGAAGGCCATCCACCCAATCGAGATAAATGCTCTACCTCTTGTCCGGCAATATTCAATCTCATTAATTCACCACGTTTGACAGATACGCTGCCATTTGAGCCATAAGCGATAAGACATTCGTCTTTTTCTGGATAAACCCTGGAAACAACAAGATTTCCTAAAATTCTTTCATTATCGTTAGCTATATCGTTATAAGAAAAATCGACAAACGCAGTGTCTTCCACATTATATTGTTGGTTCTTGCGATTTCCCGTAGAAATTTTACAAGTTATCGAATCTGGAAGCCCAAAATACCAAACCAATAAATCAATATAATGATAACCCATATCTGCTAATGCTCCACCATAGGCTATGTTCTTTACTGCACGCCATCCACTAGAAAGATCTACCACATTCATAGTGTAGCGAGCTTCAATTGCGTATATTTTGCCAATTCGTTTTATTAATTGTTTAAAAGATTTAAATATTGGATTATATCTTCTCTGTAAAGTCACAAATAGTGATATATTATTTCTTCTTACGATTTCTTTTAATTTAGAAGCCTCTTTTAATGAAATGGCGAAAGGTTTTTCCTTTATAATATCAATTTTGTCGGCGGCCACTTCTTCGATTATTCTTAAATATTCGCTGTGTGGAACAGCAATAAGAACAACGTCGATTTTTGTAATAATTTTCGATTTTAATTCCAAGTATGTTTGTGCTGAAATAGTTTGATATTCTTTAGCAATTTTTTCTGCATGTTCCTTATTTATATCAATAACCCCGATAAGGTTGTATTTTTTACTTTCCAAAATGGCGGGTAGATGATCCTCAAGACTCTGATGTCCAAGACCGATTACTACTATATTTAAAACTTTATCGCTCATAATTCTTCTTTCAGCGTAAAAATTTAATCACACTAGCTTATCTGTGCTAAGTATCAAAAATTTGAACTCTTATATCTTTTTAACATTTGTCGTTTTGAAAGCTTAAGCTTATTTAAAAAATACGTTTCGATACTTAATCTAAGCAATTTTATTATAACATGCATCAATAAATGTACTAAGATTTTTACACCATTACATTTCTTAGTAAAATACTGAGTCTTTCGACTGCTTGCTTTTATAAATAAATAGAATAATTCGAGTAAATCAAGATTACTGACAATGTTTCTTTTATTGAATAATTTTGTAAACAAAAATCATAAAGCTAACTAATAAACAACAAGCCTTGCTAAATAATTACTTAAATCAAGGTATTGACTACCAAACTTTTTCTGACTAAAAAAGGCAGATTCTATACTTAAATTAATACCACTTAATAAAAGGAGAATCTACCTATGCCATATTGTAACTTGTTGTTTTTATATTACGTCTTTTATATACTCAGAATACTCAGGAGAATAGTCTACGGTATCTTGAATTTCTCTCGGCTCGAATAAACCGATTTTAACATTGTCTGATGGTTGGAATTTTGTATTGGGATCCAGTTTTAATTCATAGACAATAAAAATTAATGGCCTATTAGCGGAGCGGTCAATCATCTTGAAGATTTTAGGCTCAGAAATAATTGAGAACTCGCTCACGCCAATTTCCTCAGTTAATTCCCTCGTCAAGGCTTCCTGGATTGTTTCGTAATGCTCAATCCCACCACCTGGTAAATCCCACTTCTTTTCATCTTCTTTAACTAAGAGAATTTTTCCGTTAAAGTTAATTTTGGCTTTGACGGAAACGCGGTAGTAAGGGCTTTTGATTTGCATAGGTTTGACGTTCTTTTTAATAATAAAGTTTAGCGTTCTCTTATTAGTACAGTTTAGCTTCTTTTGGCAACTTGCTGCCTTCGAAAATATCCTTGAGATCTTCTTCTTCGAGGGCTTCTTTTTCGAGGAGCGCATTGGCTACGCGATCGAGAATTTCACGATTAGCAAGCAAAACAGCTTCCGCGCGCTTAGCGGCTTCGTCCTTAAAGGCACGTATTTCTTGGTCGATAAGCTCAGCGGTTTTTTCAGAATAAGGCTTACTGCTGGAAAGCGCATAATAAGAAGCTTCGTCGGCTGGGAAAACTTGATTGCGCGTCTTCGTACCGAGACCCTCGCGCAGAATCATATCCTTGCTGAGTTCGGCAATATGTTTCAAATCTGAAGAGGCACCAGTAGTGACACGATCTTCACCGAAAACGATTTTTTCCGCGATACGACCACCCATTGCACGAGCCATCACATCCTTGAGTTCGTAAATATTTTTGTAGCTACGATCTTCTGGCGGCAAGAACCAAGTAACACCACCGGTATGACCACGAGGAATAATGGTGATTTTATGAACAGGATCAGAATCTGGCAAAACATGTCCGACCACGGCATGACCAGCTTCGTGATAAGCGGTGAGCTTCTTTTCTTCGTCGTTCATCACCTTGGATTTACGTTCTGGACCAATGGCCACACGTTCGAAAGCTTCGGTAAGATCCTTATTGGTGATTTCTTTGTGACCAACTCTCGCAGCGGTAATGGCGGCTTCATTAGCAATATTAGCTAGATCTGCACCAGAGGAACCAGCAGTTTTCTTGGCGAGAGATTCAAGGTCAATAGATTCGACGGCTGGTTTGTTCTTGAAATGTACCTTCAAAATTTCGAGACGATCCTTGCGCTCCGGCAAAGTTACCTCGACATGACGATCGAAACGACCTGGGCGAAGTAGAGCCTTGTCGAGCATATCGATACGGTTAGTAGCGGCAATCACGATGACTCCAGATTCATTATCAAAGCCATCCATCTCAACGAGAATTTGGTTCAAAGTTTGCTCATCTTCACGACCGGCACCACCACGAGAATCGCGCTTGTGAGCTACAGCATCAATTTCATCAATGAAGATAATACTTGGAGCGTTTTTCTTGGCCTTACCGAAGAGGTCACGAACACGAGAAGCACCGACACCCACGAACATTTCAGCAAATTCGGAACCAGAAATACTGAAGAAAGGAACGTTGGCTTCACCAGCTACGGCACGCGCCATGAGAGTTTTACCAGTACCTGGATCACCGGCGAGTAAGACACCACGAGGGATTTTGGCACCAAGTTTTTCGTATTTTTTAGGATTTTTCAAAAAATCTACAATCTCTGAGAGGTCCTGCTTAGCAGCTTCATTGCCAGCAACATCTTCGAATAAGACGCGTTTTTTATCTGGACCGTAAAGTTTGGCACGAGATTTACCGAAGCTCATACTTTCCTTATTCACACTTTGTGCTTGACCAAGCATGCGACTAAAGAGGAAGATCGCGATAGCAATTGGGATGAGAAGAGAGGCAATATTTAGAATAATGCCAAGAAGATCGATATTATCAGAATAGGTGATATTTGGGTATTTTTTCAAACATTCAGTGGCATCGTTGCCGGACTTGTCAGCACATTTGACAGTGA
>CAUUKK010000022.1:0-8435 GCA_963545805.1 uncultured Candidatus Saccharibacteria bacterium | reverse complement strand
ACTCTGCTATTTTAATAGCTCGAGCGACGGCCTTATTGTTTCTTTCCTGATCACAGAACTGGCTGAACTGCTCTGCCTCAGATTGGTTTGAAACACGCGCTCCGACAACTCGAATATAATCATCGATCGATTTATTCTTTGTAATCTCCTTTATATAATCCCAATGGGCGTAAAACCATTCGAGAGCCAGTTGTTTTGACCAATAATTGGAAAGAAGCACAGATAGGAAGGAGAGATGGTCTTGCAGTCTTACCGTCTCTTGACCTTCGAGCAACTCGACAAGCCTATTAATATGTTCTTCCTTACGGCTGTCAGTCAAAGTTTCTAAGATAATTGATTTATAAACTGGATTAGACTCTTGTTGATATCGTTCAAGTAGAGACTCAAAGAGTTCTTCTTTTGAATAGCGGTATTTAGCATCGATAATTGTATCAAGAAGCTCAGGGGAGACTGCTCGGAAGTTCATGTTTTGCCCTATTTTCTGATCATAAATATCGGATAGCTTTGATAAAATAGCCTGATCCTCCGCATAGATGGCAAAATTAAGAACAAGTGGTCGGAGCTTTAAGTCATCTGCGCTGTCTGTCGCTACACTAAAGCCGAGACGCTCAATATTATAAGCAACTAGCCTTAAAAGATATTTCTTGAATAGAGGAAAATATTCGGAAGTTGGTGGGAAGAAGATTTTAAGATTAGCTACGATAGTCACAATTAGCTGCCAGATCGACTCCTGCTTTTCTTTCTCGAATTTAGGTAGCAAATCAAAAATACTACTAGTATTAATATATGGTGTACGCATAAGCATGCTACGATCGATTAACAACCTAAGTTTTTGTTCAAAGTTGAGATTTTGAAAGTTTTGTATTTTTTGCTCAAAATCGTGATCCGATAGCTTTATCAGATAATGACCGGACATATCATCGGTGATTTTTGGAAGAACCCATGTGGTTTGGTCAGTGGAACCGTCTGCAAGAAAACGCTGTTGTTTTTCTCCATCGATTAACGGAAAACCAGGTTGCAAGATCCAAGAATCCATCATGTTCTTAACATCAAAGGTGGCAAATTCTTGTAGGCAGGCCCATAAATCGTCGCCAGAAGTATTTTGATACTGGAATTTTTGAAAATATTTTTTCAAGCCTTTGAAGAATTGTTCTTCCCCCATTAAACGCATAAGCATGAACATCAGATGTGAACCCTTAGCATAAACAATAGCTCCATCAAAGAGACTGTCGATTTCAGCAGGATCTGAGACAGTTTGTTGCACGGATTGTACGTTCTTAAGAGAGTCTCGACGAAGTGCGTATAGACAGTCTTCCGTAAAGTAATCTTGCCAAATTTGCCACTCTGGACGAAGGTGATCGACGGCATAAAATTGCATCATGTTCGCAAAACTTTCATTAAGCCAAAGATTATCCCACCAACGCATTGTAACAAGATTGCCAAACCATTGATGCGAAAGTTCATGAGTAACGACGGTTGCAATATACTCCTTGGTGGTTTGTGGTGTGTTTTGGTCCGCGAGGAGACAAGATTCACGATAGGTGACTAGACCCCAGTTTTCCATGGCGCCGGCATCAAAGTCAGGAATAGCTACCTGGTCAAGTTTTGGCAATGGATAAGGTACTTCAAAGAGTTGATCATAAAAATCTAACGATTCCATGGCAATTTGATTTGAGAATTCTAGACACCCAGTTGGTTGGTTAAGTGCACCGTAGGTTGCCACTTCTATGCCGTGCTGATTAATGCCGGAAACTTTATTAAATTTACCGATACAAATTGCCAATAAATACGTAGACATTTTGGGGGTAGTTTTGAAGGTGACAATCTTACGAGAAACTTCAGCATTTAGATTGAGGGCGTTTGGGTCTTCTTTAGGGTTCAAATCGGCATTTACGGATGTGTAGGTTAAAACTCGTTCTGAAAGAATTGGCATATTACTGAGAATTGTATCCTCGATATCGGTATCAATAACCTTTAAGTCAAAGGTTGCCTTGGCTTCAGGCTCATCGATACAAGGAAACATCATTCTAGCATAATGTGATTCAAACTGAGTAGAAACGATACGCTCTTCCCTGCCTTCGTATTTATAGGTCGACAAATACATACCGATCATGCTATGACTGAGCTTAAAGGTATAACGAATATCAATGATCGTTGACTGATTTTTTTCTACCGGGCTAGTACTTAATAATTGATTATCAGGATCTAAGGTAAAATCTACTGGCTTATTATTAATAAGTATTTTAGAAATTTTTAAGTCTCTAGCATGAAGTTTCAATATTGAATCTTTTGTTTTACCAGAAATAATTGTATGTCCTTGAACCTCTTCCGTATGTTTATTGACACGAAGTTCAAGTTGATAATTTTGAGGGATAAAATAATTAATTAGTCGTTCCATATGTCTCCACTTTTTGTTTATTATACGACATGGGGACGAAGAACGACTAAAATCAGATGAATTATTTAATTTTCCAAGACGGCTTTGATACGACGAATGCCGGCAGAAGAAGACTCCTCTTTCTTGATTTTGAATTTGCCAAGCATACCAGTATGCTCGACGTGAGGTCCGCCACACAATTCACGAGAGACTGGGTGATCAAAATCACCAACAGTATAAACTTTGACAGTGTCTGGATATTTCTCCCAGAATTGACCATGAGCATGCAAGGTGTCTCTAGCGTATGTTTTTTCAAATTCTGCAAAAGTAACTGGGTGATCCTCGAGAATCCATTGGTTGACCTGATCTTCGAGAGCCTTAATCTCTTCTGGTGTTAATTTACGATCTAAGTTAAAGTCAAAACGAAGACGTTCAGATGTGATGTTTGAGCCAGCCTGACCAATCTTTGGGTCTATCAATTTTTGTAAGGCAGCCAGTAAGAGGTGAGTTGCGGTGTGATATTTAGTTGACATTTCACTATGATCTTCAAGTCCACCTTTGAACATACCCTCGGAGGCAGTTTTCGAACGTTCACGCTGGGCGGCAAGACATTGATCAAATTCAGTTTGCCAATCTGAACTCAGCTCGATTTGCTGACGCTTAGCCTCTTCGACAGAAAGTTCAAGAGGAAAACAGTAAGTATCCTGAAGCATAAATAGTTACTCGCCTGTAAGCCCAGAGGTTTTTAACTTATTGAGTTCCTTGAGTCCACGACTTAAGGTCTTTCTAAATGCCTGCTCCTCACGAATTAAAACTGTTAGGGCGTCCTCGCGAGTATTCAGAATCTCGTCGGAGAGGTCACGATAATTATTTTCGATAAGTGGAATGATCTGAGGAAGAAAATCCTGTTCAATACCGAGATTAAGAGCCTTTAGAATAGCCCGGCGAATGAGACGACGGAGAGCATAGCCTTGTTTACGATTGCTTGGCGTGAGACCTTGGGCGGAGAGCAGATAGGCACCGCGTAAGTGATCGGCAATAATACGCATATCAGCAGTATAGTCGATATATTGTTTATGGCTAATCTCTTCAATCTTAGTGATTAGTGGTTTCAAGAGTGAAGTTTCAAAAACATCAAAAGAGTCAATTGCGGCAGCGGCAATACGCTCTAAACCGCCTCCGAAGTCGATATTTTTATGCTTTAATTCAGAAAAACTTCCATCTTCATTGCGCTTGTATTGCATAAAAACTTGATTACCGATCTCCATAAAGCGAGCGCCGTCAGAGGCAGGATGTGACTGACCGAAGGTTGCAACATCTTGTTTATCTTCACCAAAGTCATAGAAAACTTCAGAATCAGGACCACAAGGGTCACCAATAGGGGTGGTCTCTACGCCACCGCCACGACTCCACCAGTTTTCGTGATCATCATAGAAGAAAATATGTTCACCTTCTTTAATACCTCTGGCGGCACCATTTTCGGCACTGCCAATTTCAGCGATTTTAGCATCTACGCCAGCCTCTTTAAAGACCTGCTGCCAGATTTCAGCAGACTCAGTGTCTTTTGGAATGCCATATTTTTCACTACCAATAAAGCAGGTAACATAGATCTTATGAGGATCTAGGCCCACTTCTTCAGTTAAGAATTTAAAGAAGGCAGGAATCTGTTGACTTTTAAAGTAGTCGCCGAGAGACCAGTTACCTAACATCTCAAAAACTGTGGTGTGTCTTGGATCACCAACGTCCTCAATATCCTGCAGGCGAAGACATGGCTGAGAATCAGCTAGACGCTTACCTTCTGGATGTGGCTCTCCAAGAAGAAAAGGCAGAAGAGGCTGCATGCCTGAACCGGTAAAAAGAGTGGTTGGATCGTTTTCAAGAACCAATTTCGCAGGCGCAATGACTTGATGTCCAAGTTTTTGCTGATATTCAAGAAATTTTTGACGGATTTCACTAGCATTCATATTCTATATTATATCACGCTTGAACCTCTGTTCATCAACCATACAACTTTATTATTTATAGACATTGGAAGGCGTTTATGTTAAGGTAAGGATAAGCATAATTAGGAAAAAAGATGAAAAAATTAATTGCTCTGTTCATTATTGGAATAATTGGAATAATTGCATTTCTTTCAATTAAAAAAGTTCTGACTGGAGACGGTGCAATTAGTCTGATATGTAAGACGGCGAATGATACTATTACTGTAAAATTTGACCCAACGAGCGAAAAAGCAATTTCCGCGACTCATAAGGATGGGACGGACTTTGAAATGAAGGACGTAGATGAAAGAATTAAGAAGATCGGTCTTTTAAGATACATTGACGAATTCACGCGTGAATTTGAAGAGAAAAAAGGTGGCGCCTGTTTCAAGAAATAGGTTAGGCGATAATACCACCACCAAGACAAACATCATCATGATAAAAAACAGCCGATTGACCAGAGGCGGGACGCTTGAATTCGTGTGTAAATTCGAGAACCGCCTGACTTTTTTCTTGGTCAAGGGTCAGCTTTGCGGACTGCAGAGCAGCGCGGTGTCGAATACGAATATCAAGATTTAGAGGGAGAGGAATAATCTCGCCATTTTTATCATATTCTGGACGCAAGAAGATGTCGTTAAGTATTAATTTATTAGTCCAAAGATTTGGATTATTGAGATTGCGTGAAACATAAATAATATTTCGAGACATATCCTTATCAACGATATAGTAAGGCAATCCGCCACTGAGATTTAATCCATGTCGCTGACCAATGGTATAAAAAACAGCACCGTCGTGGACTCCAATCACTTGGTCTGACTCACGATCAACAATCTCACCTGGAGTTACCGGGAAATATTCTTTTAGGAAATCATGCATCCCCACCTCACCGACAAAACAAACGCCCATAGATTCTTTTTTATAGGCATTATCAAGGCAATTCTCTGCAGCCAACTGCTTTACCTCTGGCTTATTGAGACGCCCGAGTGGAAAAATAGTTGAAGCAACAGCTTCTTCTGAGATGCGGTAAAGAAAATATGTTTGATCCTTGTTTTGATCAACGGCTTTTAATAAGTTTTTTGAGTCTGAACTAGCGTAATGACCGGTGGCGATTAGATCGGCACCCTGTTCTTTAGCCACCTCATAGAATAATTTAAACTTGATTTCTTGATTACACATAATGTCTGGATTTGGAGTATTTCCCTTTTGAAATTCCGACAACATATAATCGACAACTTTTTGATGATATTCTTCTTCAAAGTCAAAAATCCGGAAATCAATATCTAGCTTAGTAGCAACCCGTTTGGCGTCAGCTAGATCCTCAGCCCAAGGACATTTCATACCTGGAAGGTCCCTTGACCAGTTCTTCATGTAAACACCGACCACTTGATAACCGGCATTCTTTAGAAGCATGGCGGAAACTGAGGAGTCGACGCCGCCAGACATACCAACAAAAACCGTTTTATTGGAGTTTTCTGGATTATAACTTAAAATCTTTTCTTGCATAAAACTCCCACTATATTAACTTTAAGCGTCTTGCTTCTTGATTTACTACTTCAGCGATCAGGTGTGCGGCTTTTTTAACATCTTCGAGCTGATTGCCCTGTCCAAAGGTAACTCGTAAGGAACCGGCAATCTCTTGATCTGATAGGCCGATAGCTGAGAGAACATGAGACTTTTGTCCTTTGGAAGCAGCACAGGCAGCCCCAGTAGAGAGATAAACTCCTAGATCTTCAAGCTTAAAAATCAGACGTTCAGCGTCTAAGCCTTTAAAACAAACTGGAACAAAATTAACCAATTGATGTTTTGGATCACCAAGCCAAAGCGGAGTGACTTGAGACTCTTGCTCAATAATCTGCTTAAACTGCCTTGCAAAATCTTGATATTGGCGACGAGAACTAGCCAAATGTTCTTTAGCAAGCTTTGCAGCAGTAGCAAAGCCAATTAGGGCCGGAACGTTTTCTGTACCAGAACGTAAACCCATTTCTTGCCCACCACCAAAAGTGACTGGCGATAATTTTACACCACGCGCCACATAAAGAGCGCCAATCCCCTTGGGGCCATAGACTTTGGCGGCATTAATGGTGAGAAGGTCCACGCCCAATCTGGCAACCGATAAATCAAGGAGACTCATCGCCTGAGAAGCATCGGAGTGAAGATAGAGCGGCGTGAGATTACCCTCTTTTAGCCGAGACTCGCGCACTTCCTGTAAGAGGCGACTAATTTCAGAGAGGGGCTGAATAGTCCCTAGCTCATTGTTTACAAGTGCGATTGAAATTAGAACAGTATTCTCTTTAATTTTTTGCCTGAGATCGACTAAATCAACTAGACCAGTAGATAAAACTTTTACTTCATCAAAATTGCCGGCCGAATAAGATTTAGCTGACTCACGCACGGCGGCATGTTCAATACTGGAGATTAGACAGTGTCCAGTGTGCTGCTTTAAAACTGTAAAGGCGAGATTAATTGATTCAGTTGCGCCACCAGTAATAATTAGGTCGGGCGCTTTAGCACCAATAGCATTAGCGAGTAGCCCTTTCTGGGTTTCATATTCGCCACGAAGATGTTTGGCTGGCAGGTAGGCGGCAGAGGGGTTGTAAAATTTTTCAGAAAAATACGGCAACATGGCAGCAAGCACCCTTTTATCAACGGGGGTAGCAGCGGCATAGTCTAAATAGATATTATTAGAATTCATATTCCCTCTTATTATATACCAAAGAGATCCTCGGTATTTTTAGTGGTTTGGTCTATAACGACTGGTAGATCTAACTGGAGTTTTGTTGCCAACCAGGTAGCAATTTCCTTAATGTGGCTAGGCTCATTAGTCTCACCACGGTATGGCACAGGAGATAAAAAGGGGGCATCCGTCTCAAGTAGGATGCGCTCAAGAGGGGGTAGAGGCAAGGTCGAATAAGTAGCAAGGCCATTGACGCCAATATAAAAACCGTGTTCAAGCGAGCGTCTTAAGTTCTTCTTATTATCTGTAAACGAATGAACCACACCACGAAGATTAGTGGCTGAAAAGTTGCCTAGGATAGCAAAAAAATCATCAAAGGCCTCGCGGACATGAAAGATAAGAGGAAGATTCTGATCGATTGCAAGTTGAAGCATCTCTTCTAGAAGCGCGATTTGCTGTTTTTTGTCCGAGGTTCCATAATGATAATCTAAACCCACCTCGCCGATGGCAATTGGCGGATTAGCTTGATTTTTAAAATCAACTGCGGAGCGACTAGCTTGCCATTCTGACGGATGAATTCCGTATGACCAGAATAGATTAGACTCTGGGTGCTCCTGGACAAAACGCTGGGCATTAAGAGAGTCCTGGTGATCAGTGCCGATACAAACTATTTTATCTACATGATTTAATGCAGCATTCTTTAGGCCTGATAGTTGGGCGGCTGGTGCAAAAAATTCTTGGTCATGTAGATGACAATGTGAATCGATAAGATACGTGCGCTCAGCCATATGATCCTTAATTAATTTTTGGCTTCACGCTTACGTTTGATTGGATCAAGTTGACGTTTGCGAAGACGGAGACTCTTTGGAGTGACCTCAAGAAGCTCATCATCGAGAAGGAAGTCAAGACACTGCTCAAGACTGAGGTTGGTGTATGGTGTAAGCTGGATCGCGCCATCAGAGGCGTGAGTGCGCATATTGGTTAATTGCTTTTCACGACAGACGTTGAGATCGATATCATCCTTCTTGTTTGAGAGACCAACAATCATCCCCTGGTAAACTGGGACTTGAGGTGGAATGAAAAGCACACCACGAGCTTGAGCCATATCAAGAGCGTAAGCTGTAGAGGTACCAGTTTCAAAAGAAATAAGCACACCATTACGTTCTGGTTTATATTTGCCCTCAATTTCTCGGTAACCCTTTGGAATGGAAGACATCAAGACCGTTCCCTTGGTGGCGGTCATTAATTGGTTACGCAAACCAATGAGGGCAGCAGTAGAGATTTCATAGGTAAAGCGAGTGGCGCCAGCGGAAGTAAGTTCCTGGGTTTTTAGATCAGCTTTACGAATACCAAGTTCTTGAGATACGGCGCCAACATATTCAGGAGCAACCTCTACTGTGAG
>CAUUKK010000021.1:0-8552 GCA_963545805.1 uncultured Candidatus Saccharibacteria bacterium | reverse complement strand
CCGTTACGAGTGAGTTGATAAGTAGTGGCAATGCCGGACTCAAGGATGTTTTGACCAGAGATGAGATTAAGTTCGTCACCATCATAAATAGTAATACCAGCATCACGAGCAATCTCTTTTGGATCAAGATTGGCAGACATGATGAATTTACTGGTGGTGCCTGCCTTAATAATAACTGGACGAGAACGATAAATATTAATACGAAAGCTATCGGAATTAATTTCATCAGTAAGGGCTGGCTCAACACGATCCGTGTCGTGATAAACGATTTTGGCGCGTTCAAGGGCTTCTTTGACGGTCTTGGCGCTGGTTTTGATGGTAAGAGACTTTGAATCATCGTAGAAAGTAACAAAATGACTGTCAGAAACAACGCCATTATCAGAGCTATTCGACTCAGCATAAGTTGGACGTATGCTAAAAAAGACACCTAGGACTAAGGTTAAGATAAAAACACTGATACTAAAACCACAGAAGAATCTGTAGTAAGATGCATTTAATTTCATCTTCGTTATTATACCATAACAAGATTTAATACTAAAGAGTGGCACCGTGGGCGACTAATTCGTAGTAATTGATATTATTCGACTAAAGCATGGATGTTATCGATTAAAAATCATCTGGAAAAGGGTCGACCTCATCATATTCGATATCGTCGTTGAATGGGTCAAAGGAGCGATTAGATTGACTCATCCTAGACTCAGAATAGAAGGGAGACCTACTACTCGAAGAATCCGAGTAGTCAGATCTACTGCCGTAGGAATCAAAATGACCTAAAGATTGGTTGCTGTAAGGATCGTAGCCTAGCTCAATCAGAAAACGTGATGGCATATTATAACTACGCTGGCCGTTCGAAAAACGGGATCCAGCATAAGTTAAGATGAGATACTTTCTGGCCCTAGTCATTCCTACATAAGCTAAGCGACGTTCTTCCTCGATTGCCTCTTCATCATCAGAACGAGAGCTCGGGAAAAGTCCCTCTTCAAGCCCCACTAGGAAGACGGCCGGAAATTCAAGACCTTTGGCGGCATGGATGGTCATGAGAGTAACGAAGTTCGTCGAGGTCTGTTCATCGGCGGAAGACATAAGACTGGCTTCAGCAAGAAAATCCTCCAAAGCGTCAAATTCACTGGCGTTGCCAATCATGGTATTGAGGTTTTCGGCTCTTTCGTCACCAGTTGGGATACCATCTCGAAGAGATTCAACTAAGCCAAAATAATGAATAGCCTGTTCCGTGATTTCGGCCGGCTTGAGTGATAAATCAAGATCGCGCAAGAAGTTCTGTAGCCTAGCAAAGCTATTTTTAGCTTTACCAGAAAGTGCATCAGAGAGACCAGTGTCAAGTAGGGCGTTATTTTTCCCTTGTGCGGACTGATCATAACCTTCGGATTGATTTAGGAAAGTATGAATTTTCTCAAGACTGGCTGGACCAATACCGGATAATAAATTGCGGCAAATTCGATCAAGACTGATGCGATCATGGAAATTGACAATCAATTTCAGGACCGCCAGAACATCTTTGACCTCCTTACGATCATAGAAGCGTACGCCACCAATGATCTTGTAGGGAATTTGGTGAGAAATCAGGGCTTTTTCAATCGCGTAGGACTGTGCATTGGTACGGTAAAGCACGGCAAAATCAGAGTAGCTGGTAAAATCTTTGACTAGCTCGCCATTTTGCATAGTAGTTTTAGAATTTGCCAGAAGATTGATGATTTTCAGTGCGATATAGTTTGCCTCGGCGGTTTCATCCATCATAGATTCAATTTCAATAGGCTCACCATCGCCGGCAGTAGTAAATAATTCCTTATCAGTGCGAGTTTTATTTTGATTAATGATTTTCTGACTAGCCGTTAGAATATTACCAGTACTACGATAGTTCTGCTCCAGCTTAATGGTTTTGGCGCCTGGAAAATCACGCTCAAAATTTAGAATATTCGTAAAATCTGCACCGCGCCAGGAATAAATCGACTGCCAGTCATCTCCCACTACACAAATATTCCTATCTTGGTTAACTAAGGCCTTAACCAAACGATACTGAATCTGATTGGTATCCTGATACTCATCAATCAAAATATGCTCAAAGCGATTTTGCCAGCGTTCACGCACCTCACGGTATTTTTCAAAAAGATGAGTGACTTCTAACAACAGGTCATCAAAGTCTAAGGCAAAGGAATCGCGTTTTAGTTTCTCGTAGCGAGCGAAGATTTTGGCGGTTTTAACCTGATTCGGATAATATGCCTCCTCTTCAAATTCCTCTGGAGTTTGCCCAATATTCTTACAGTGAGAGATGGTGCCTTGGATAGATTTTGGCCTTAAAGTTTTGTCGTCAATCTTGAGATCCTTCATAGCTTGTTTGATGAGAGAGATCTGATCGTCAGTATCGTAGATGACGAAATTCTTATCTAGCCCAGCGGCTTGATGTTCGATACGCAGGATTTTGACGCAGATTCCGTGAAAAGTCCCCATATAGTTCATGAAGCTACGAGGAGGGTCGGTGAAGCCGTCAAGATCTGTATCTTGACCCAGCGTGGAATCAGAAGCAAGGAGGGCAGTATTATCTGCAACGATGTCGTCGGAAAGTTGTGGAGTAAGGTAGGCGTTTGAACGAGATTGCTGAAGTAGCCTCCATAAGCGCTCGCGCATTTCCCTGGCAGCTTTGTTAGTAAAAGTGACAGCTAAAATACGCTCTCCTGGAATGCCATGAGAAATTAAATTAGCAATGCGATGTGTTAAGGTTTTAGTCTTACCAGAACCAGCGCCAGCCAAAATCAAAAGTGGCCCAGTTAAAGTTTCTACTGCTTCTTTTTGAGCAGGATTTAGTCCCTCCGTAAAAATATTCATGTCTTGATTATATCACTATAAGTTAAGTCAATATTGTGATTAGAGACTGGGGCCTGCAAGAGAAAGGAAATGAAGAAGAAAATCAGGATAAAGCAAAAGGCAAGTAGGCGACCGCCAACACTCGAATAAAAGAAGTAGCCGATAATCAAGAAAATTAGAAAGACGATGATTGGAAGATTGAGGACAAGGAAGTGAAGAACGGAGTTGCTTTGGTAGAGGTTTGTGTTGGCATGACTAATAGAAATTAGCTGGTGATAATAGACCTCAACCATGGGCGAGATAAAGTTTGCAAGAACTTGGGGGTGGACCGAGAGGCGCTCCTTTGAAAGTAACTGGTCGATTTTAGCAGCCATACTATTACTGATCTGAGTCTTGATACTATTAAAGTTATCTTGCCCGGAAAACCTGAGATCCAGAAAACGATTTAGGTGTGTGACATAAGCTTCTTGGTTAATACTTTGTTCTAGAATTTCCGTAAAATAATCATTGAGATATTTTAACTGCATAAAAACTATGCCTTCCTTGAGATCGGAATCTTGAAGTTGGCTGATTTTTTTATAAAAATCAGTAGTAAACTGCTCAGAGAATTCCTCAGTTTTTGCCTGAGTGCTATAGTATTTCTCCGTCACCTGACGACGAGTACTTGTGACTAGGTTCGAATAGTAGCCCTTCTTGCTGGCAAGATATTTTTTTACATAATTAGCATTCTGTTCGGTCTGATTAATTTGGCAACAAACGCCCGCGAAGATCGCTGCAATCAAAATAAAGCTACTAAAGATAAGTTTAGAGATTTTGATTTCAGAAATAAATTCCTCGATATTCTGGAGTTTGAATACCTGTAGCATATGTCGATTATAACATAAGCTAAATGCCAGAGACTGGACGAATATCGGCGCCAAGGTGATTAAGGCGCTTGGCAAAGTTCTGATAACCACGATTGATGGAATAGACATTACGTAAAATCGAGACGCCAGGAGCGGCTAGCATAGCGATTAGCACTACGACGGCAGGTCGGAGGGCTGGAGGAGCGACAAGCTCCGCAGAATGCCAGTTGGTTGGACCTTCGACATAGACACGATGAGCATCAAGTAGTTCAATTTTGGCGTTAAGATTTGAAAGATAGGTTGAATAGATAGCACGATTCTCGAAGACCCAGTCATGTATTAGTGTGCGACCAGTAGCCGTGGCAGCAATTACGCTAAAGAAAGGTAGATTATCAATATTGAGACCTGGAAATGGCATCGGATGAATCTTATCTGTTGGTGCAACGAGATCAGATTTATGGATTGTAAGATCTACGAGACGGGTTTCACCATTGAAGGAACGGTACTCCTCGGAGCGATCAATCCGAGCGTGCATAGTATGAAGTACTTCAAGCTCGATTTCAAGAAACTCGATAGGAGCACGGCTGATAGTGATTTCGGATTTAGTAACGAGGGCGGCAGCGATGAAAGACATTGCTTCGATTGGATCCTCACTAGGATAATAGTCGACATCCTCATCAATTTTTTCGAGACCCTCAATTTCAAGAGTAGTTGAACCGATTCCTTCAATTTTAACCCCAAGTTTTTGTAGGAAGAAACAGACATCCTGAACCATATAATTTGGAGAGGCACCAATAATAGTGGTCTTACCAGGATAGAGAGCAGCGGCCATGAGAACGTTTTCAGTTACGGTGTCACCACGCTCAATCAGAACAATGCGTTTATTTGATGCGCTTTGGAGTTCGTCCTGGTTTACAGTTGCTTCATAAAAACCAGCATTACATTTGGCATCAACTTCAAGACCAAAAGCAGAGAGGGCTTTGAGATGCGGATCGACGGTGCGAGTGCCTAGAGAACAACCACCAGCATAAGGTAACTTAAAATTTTGATAGCGATGAAGGAGGGGGCCTAGGAACATGATGATGGAGCGGGTTTTACGAGCGGCATCAAGATCCAATTCATCCATTTTTAATTCGCGTGGTGTGATAATTTCAAGATCACGACGACGGTTGAACCAGCGGCACTTTACACCAATTGACTCGAGAACTTCGATAATACGAAAGACCTCTTCGATGCGAGCAACATGATGGAGTACGGTGCGGCCACGATTTAATAAACTGGCGCAAAGCAAACCAACAGCAGCATTTTTGGAGGTATTGATGGTGATGGTGCCACTCAAAGTGCGGCCACCATTAACCCGAAAAGACTGAGATGAGGAGTCATTAATAGAGAGGATCTGACCACCAAGAGCCGAAGAGACCTTCTTGATCATTTCAAGCGAGGTATTCTGATCACCTTTTTCTATGCGGTGGATAGCAGATTGTGAGGTGCCAATCATATTCGCGAGTTGAGCCTGAGTAAGACCCTTTTCACGACGCATATTCGAAACAACTAGACCAATTTCCTCTTGGTATGTGCGTGGTTTTGCCATAATTCTCCTTTGTAAAATATTCTTGTGGTGATATTTTCGATGCCGATAATAGCAAGTTGGGGTTTAATTTATTTCTGCTTAGCTTGATAGCCAGTGACGACATTATTGGCGTGGACCCAACCTTCAACAGAGCCACCGTCAAGATATTCACCAGTGGTGGGAGCGACACGCATAATACCGCCTTCTTTGATATATTCGTCGATTGGATCGGTTACTAGATATTCCTGATCGAGGGGACCGAAGTCATGAGACTTGACGTAATTAACAACACGGCGCAGAAGATCGCGAGACATAATGTATTTACTAACATTAATCATATTTGAAGGAGCTTCCTCTATGCTTGGTTTTTCAACAACATCAACAAGCTTGCCATCTTGGACGCTGAGAACACCGTATTTGTCGACTTTTTCGCGAGGAATTTCAACACCTAGAATAGCTGACTCGTTTTCACTTTGCAATGAATGAATAAGAGATTCGGCAGCAGATTCGCCGTCTGGATTCCAGACAAAATCGTCACCCATGAAGACAAGGACTGGCTCATCAAGATTATATTCCTCGACAACTAAGGCGATAGGAACTGCAGTGCCATAACGACCGGCTGGATCTTGAGTGGTGTAGTGAATTTTGACGTGATCTGGAAGAGTCTTTGCAAGAGCTAGACGATCAGCCTTGCCACGTTCGACAAGATAGTCATTTAGAGCTAGATTATCGCGGTAGAATTCCTGAACCTGACAGGGCTCAACATTACTGATGACCATATAGATATCGGTAATACCGGCTTTAATTAACTCTTGCACCGAATAATCGACAAGAGGTCGGTTACCGACAGGAAGCATTGATTTTTCAATAATTTTTGTAATTGGAAGGCGGCGAGTGCCCCATCCAGCTACTGGAATGATTGCTTTCGTAATCTTTTGCATAATAGCTCCTTTATTCCCACCAAAAAAATTGTCTTTTTTTCTTTGCTGATTATATCACATAATGAATATTTTGCTAGAATTTTTATAGCTTTTATACCCAGCAGAAGCTAGATTAGAGGCTGGCGCCAGGAATCTGGAAGGTCAGAAATACCAAAAAGCTTAGCAATGGTTGGGGCCACATTAGATAATCCAGCATCCACGAGCTGCTGTGGCTGATATTTCTTTTGATTTTCTGTATTGTCATAGAACCAGCATGGAACAGGGTTAAGGGTGTGTGAGGTCTTTGGTTTTTGAGTAATTGGATCAAATACCTCCTCAGCGTTACCGTGGTCAGCGGTGATAATCATCATGCCGCCGAGTTCATCAACTTTTTTGGCAAGACGAGCTAGCTGAATATCGATTGCCTCCATGGCAGCGATAGTGGACTCTAGCTCACCAAAGTGACCGACCATATCACCACCCGCATAATTAATACGGATGAATTGGTATTTAGGTTTGCCTGATTCATCGGTTTCAGACATTTTATCTAAAACTTCGTCAGTAATCTCAGCCGCTTTCATCCATGGACGTTCGTTGAATGGCCTGGTATCGGATTTAATTTCAAGAAAATCTTCACCTGGCATCTTATCGTAACTATTACCATTAAAATAATAGGTGATGTGTCCGAACTTAACAGTTTCTGCAACAGCAAGCTGGTTTATATGATGCTTGGCCAAAACTTGGTTTAATGGATCTTTAATAGTGATTGGCGTGACAAGACAATACTCTGGCAGATGCAAGTCAGAATCATATTCGGTCATACCGGCAAAGAAAACATTGAGGGGGCGGTTATTTTCAGTACCCCGGTCAAAGCCGTGAAAATCCTGCTCGGTGAAGACTTTGGCAGTTTCGATGGCGCGGTCTGCCCGAAAACTATAGAAAATAAAACTATCGCCGTCTTTAACTAAGCCAACCGGACGATTTTTATCAGGTTGACCATCTGAATTTGCTTCTGTAATAACAAAACTTGGGAAGTATTGATCTTGCAAATTGGGGTCTTTTGAGCGGTTTTCCTTAACTGCCTGCATAGCGGAAGTAAAATAATGGTCAGCCCTACCATAGACCATGGCGTCCCAACCAGTTTTAACGATACTCCAATCGGCCTCATAGCGGTCGGCCAAGAAAAGCATACGTCCGCCACCACAGGCGATTTGATAATCGAGAGGTAGAGCTGAGGTGGATTTTAGTTCAGCTATTTTATCCTCGAGAAGCTGAATGTAGTGATCTGCAGACTGAGGTGGAACGTCACGACCATCTAAGATAAGATGGATGCGAACTTTTTCAATTCCCTCTTTTTGAGCCTGTTCAAGCATTTTAAAGAGTTGAAAAATTGAACTATGGACTCCACCATCAGAGAAGATGCCAGAAAAATGTAGAGTGGAATGATTCTGTTTAACGTTGTCGATAGCCCCGCGCCAGGCTGCAGTTTGCCAAATAGCGCCAGTATTAAAATCGTCCTCAATCTTAGCGATACCTTGCTTGATAATTTGACCAGCACCAAGAGCGTTATGCCCAACCTCAGAGTTGCCCATCTGCCCCTTTAGAATACCGACAGCTTCACCGGAAGCCTTGAGAGAGACCCAAGGATATTTATCAAAAAGCTGATCAATAAATTCGGAATGCGCCTGCACGACGGCATTTCCGTATTCGTCGTTTCTGAGGCCGACGCCATCAAGTACAGCTAAAACAATTGGTCCATCATAATGTAGATTATTCATGATTTTAGTATAGCATAAGAGGGTTAGGGTAGAGGATTCTGGATAGTACTAGTGGTTTTAACAGATTATTGAGGTGACTAAAATTTTAGAACGTCACAGTTATTGACGTCGATACCGATATTTTGATAAAGCTTAGCGTGATTGGCTGAGACAATATCCTGTGGTTTAAAGCCGAGCTTACTGGTGATGTCATAGATATCTTCTTCTTTTTCAACCTCTATTTCTAGCAAATATCCGAGTTTTGGCCAGTGGTCGATGGAGAGCTTGGCGCCATGATATTCATATTCATCACGGGTATTTTCTTGATAACTACGATGTTTAATGCCAGTTTTTTCTAAGATCTCTAAAGTAGTCTCAAAATCAGAGACCTCAATCTCCCACTCTTCAGTGCCAGAGAATGAATCATTACTAAGCTCTTTGAAGGTGAGAGTGGTTTTATTGCCATCAGTGCGTAGGCGCAACCAACGATGAGGGGCGCCGACGGCTGGATCAAAAACGTAACGCCGAAAATTGTAGAAGCCAAGTGGTTTAGCGCCAATGGCAAGAAGTTTAGCTTTTACTTCCTCTGGATTAATATTTGGGATTCTACCTTCAATTTCGACTGCCATATTTCCTCTTT
>CAUUKK010000020.1:0-8572 GCA_963545805.1 uncultured Candidatus Saccharibacteria bacterium | reverse complement strand
GAAAATGTAGCCCATCCTGTTTTTGCAGAAAATCGTGTAGTTTTTCTCTATTCGCTTTTAATGTTTTTTCTTCGTTTAGAACTGGCACCACGACTTCTACTAGTGGATTTTCAATCGCCGGAAAATATCGTTTATGATATATTCCAACCGTCTCCGGCTCCCCTCGACAATGAATTTTTAATCGCATTGGCGGAGTAAGCCGTAGTGTTGTTGTTTGACTTGCATTGTATAAATCTTTCTTCATGATCATTAGTCTACCTACTTCCTCTTTAAAATCGCTTTAAGACTCCAAAAGATGTATAATTAATCTATGAAACAAGAAAAAACCGTTAAAAAATCGAGACCACTTCTATCTTTTTTCCAGCTCCTCGCTGCTCTTTCCAGTCTCGCCATGCTCTATTTTCTCTACCAGTCTCAAGTCTTACCGATTCGCCTATTTGGTTTTGTCGTTATCTTCTATCTTCTCCTAATCGCCATCCTCATCACCATTAGTCGAAAAATCGTCCTACTCGTCATCCTTTTAATTCTGGACACCCTCCTCAATATTGCACTCTCCTTTGTGTTCTATAAATACAATGACTATTTCTCTCAGATCGGCAAAAACGAGACCTATGAGGAAAAATACAGTCTCATTACTCTTGCTTCTTCTTCGTTAGCGAAAACTGGCCAAGGTGAGATTATTCGTATCGGTATTTTGAGTAGCGACCCATACAAGGAAACTGTCGAGCAATATTTACAAGCCGACGCCAGCTCTCGCCAGGGTCTTCTTACTAAATCTCTCACACAGTCCGACTATCTTGGTTTTTCCGACACGCTCTCACTCACCTCTGCCCTTATAAACCAAAACAATACCAAAGAGGCTTCCTCTGTTCGAACTATCTTTCTTTCGAATGGTAATCTCGAGTCTCTCAAAGATAATAACCAGGAAATCTGGAATCAGCTACACGTCTTACAGGAAGTGACTCTGAAAGTTACGCCAAAAACCATCGAGACCACCAAAAACACCTCTCTCGATACTCCGTTTACAGTCTATATTAGTGGCATCGATAATCGTGACCACACCTTGCCGTACGCTGCTCGCTCGGACGTGAATCTGATTTTGGTTTTCAATCCGGCCAGACATCAGATTCTCGTACTCAATACCCCTCGCGATTTCTATGTGCCACTCGCCATGAACGGGCAAAACGATAAGCTCACGCATGCCGGCCTTTACGGAGTCAATGAGTCCATTCATACGCTTGAGAAATTCTACGATATTAAAATTAATTACTACGCACGTATTAACTTTGATGCTACCTCCTCGATTATCGACCAGCTTGGCGGTGTCGACATTACAATCCCGTATGTCGTCAATACTTATCACGGTAGACGTCATTATGAACCAGGTACGTACCATCTAAATGGTGATCAGGCTCTCGATTTTGCTAGGGAACGTGTCTCGATTAGTTGGGCTGGTGGTGATCGCGAACGTGGTCGTAATCAAGAAAAAATCTTGGCCGCCCTCATCGCCAAGCTTCAGCATGATCCTAATATCCTTGGTAAAGTTGATCAAATTTTTGCCTCGATTGCTAAAAATATTCAGACCAATTTTACTAGTGATGATTTGAAATATCTCGTTCAAAAACAACTTACAAGTCCTGCCAAATGGCAAACCGAACTCATTGATGTGGATGGTAAGGCTGACATTACCTCCACCTTCACTTATCAAGAGCCAAAACACTTTGTCTGGCACCCTTATCCAGAGTCCGTCGACCGCGCAAAAGCTAAACTGCAAAAATATCTCAAATAGCTCATGAAAGATTTTCTTAAGCGCCACGCCAAGCTCCTCATTTCGCTGCTTCTAATTTTTCAGATGCTTTTCATCTTTACCATGTCATCCTTTGGTTCAGATTCTTCCAATGCTCAGAGCAGTCAAATCATCCAGGTTCTTCATCAGGTTTTTCCAAACCTTTCATCTCGCACCTCAGGACTTGATGCTAGTGTCCTTACTTTTATCGTTCGCAAAACTGCTCATTTCACCGAATATGCCATCCTTGGTATCCTCTTCTACTTTTTCTATCGTCAAACTCTTCCACAAAAAAATGGCCTACAACTTTTTGTTCTAGCCATTCTTTCTAGTTTTCTCTACGCCTGCACTGATGAGATTCATCAGCTCTTTGTCCCAGGGCGCAGCGGCCAATTTACTGATGTCTTAGTGGATACTCTTGGCGCTTTTTGTGGCTGTCTCTTACTACTAACGATTAGGCGCCTAAGAAAGGCTTGGCGAGCTCGTCGCCATTCGCAATAATCTTGCGATATTCTGTCTCACCGATGATTTTAATTATTTTCTTCTCGGCTTTCTCAAATTTAAGGAATAACGAGCCTTCTGCACGGTGAATATCCGTACCAAGATAACTCACCAGGCGGTTTTTTAATAGAAACTTCATAATCTTTTTGGCCTTACCGCCGTATTGACCAACAATGCTTCCATAATTTGATTGCAATTTGACCCCTAATTTTACAATCTCAAAGATCACTTCTTTCTTCTTTTGGATAAATAAATAGCGTTCAGGATGTGCAAGCACCGGTATAAGACCTTTAGCTTTTAACTCAAATATGATATCACGAAGATATGATACTTCCGCATAAAAAGGCAGCTCAAACAGCACGTGCTGGTGCTCACTTTTACTACTTAGTTCGCCCCCGAGACAAGAAGCTTTGCCCTTGACTAAGTAGTCCACCATTTTTGGATCAATGTAGATTTCATTGCCTGGCATTAATTTTAATTTAATGCCGGCCTTATCAAGCTCAGTCTGAAGCTTCTCACGTAGTCGATTTTTGGTCTGATTATCGGCCGCCTGTGGACTGTCGGCGATGTAGTGTGAAGTACAAAACACGCCATTAAATCCCAGTCTCGCTAGCTTTCTGGCCATTTTTACACTCTCCTCGATGGATCCGCTCCCATCGTCAATTCCGGGTAGAATATGTAAGTGTAAATCAATCATAGAGCGGCCTAATTATAGTATTTATTATATTTATCGCCACGACGTTCATCAATGGTGCGGTTTAAGACTACACCAGAGATTTTAACTTCGATGGATTCAAGCGCCTTCTTTGAATTCTGAAGATCTTCAATTGTGGTCATATTGGCAGCACTTACAAGTACTAAACGATCAGTTTTCTTGGCTAAGATTAATGAGTCGGAAAGACCGTCAATTGGATTACCATCTACAATCACATAGTCAAAATTATTCTTTACCTTCTCAAGCAATTCTTCAATGACAGAAGAATCGAGTAATTCACTTGGGTTTGGTGTCACTACACCACGTGTAATAATTGAAAGATTTTTAACAGTTGTCTTTTGTAAATATTTACGGTACTCTCCTGACCTACTTTCGGCTAAAAGATTTGATAAACCTTCTTTGTTGGATAAGCCAAAAATCTCATGCTGACGGCCAAGACGCATATCGCAGTCGATAAGTAGCACTTTTTTCTTAGTCTTCGCAAAGGCCACGGCTAGGTTTGAAGCAATAAAGCTCTTACCTTCGTTTGGCGTGGAACTGGAAATCAAAACTGCGTTTGAACCCTTCTTGTTTAGGGAGAAGTATAAACTAGTACGAATGGTACGAAAGTCTTCACTGACCTTAGACTTTGGATTGTCTCTCAGTACCAACTCAGAATCTTCATCTAGCATCTCTTCGTTGAATTCATCAATCTCCGGCTCGTCTGCTTCTGCTTCTGCTTCTGCTTCTGCGGCTAACTTTTCTTGCAGAGCTTTTTCCTCAGCGATGATCTTGCGGCCAACCGCCTTAATTTCCACCACTGGTTTCACTTCTGCCTCAGACTTCTGTGCTGACTGATTTTCTTCAGCGCCTGCCTCCTCGCCATCCTGATAGTCAACGCCAAGTTCTTCGTTACTGGTTTTTTCTTGCTTCTCAAGTTTAGCAGCTAGTTTCTCGGCTTTTTTAGCCTCTTTTTGCTGTTCTTTCTCTAATTTTGCGGCCTGCTTGGCTTCTAGTTTTGCGGCCTTCTCGGCGCGCTTCTTGCGTTGTTGTTTCTGTTTTTCGGTCTCAAGTTTACGAACTTTACCGTAAATAGGAAGTTTGAAGAGTTGTTCAATTTGTTCAGTAGTCTTAATGGTACGGTCAAAGTAGAACATTAAGAAAATTACAGCAGTTGCCAGTACAATGCCGGCTGCTGCATAAATAGCCTCTTGTTTAACAATGTCCACATTATATGGTTTTTGAGGTTCAACTGCACGGTCAAGCACATTGACGCTTTTATCATTATAAATCTGTCCAATTTCTTCTGTAAAAGTATCGGCTATTTTATTAGCAAGGGAATAACTGTGGTTTTTATCTAGGTCCACCACCGAAATGCTAATAATTTCCGTATCCTTCAAAGATGCAACAGTTACTTTCTTCACTAACTGCTCATAGGTATCACTAATCTGCATCTCGCTCTTCACGCGATCGAGTACGCGATGCGACTTTACAACTTCTGTATAAGTATCAATCAAGTTCTTGTTTGCATTGATTTCACTCTGTACAGTGTTCTTGGACTTATCGGAACTAAGAATCACTGTTGCCTGTGACTTATATTCTGGTTTTAATATAAATACTGAATAGATTGTTCCAGCTGAAACCACAAAAAGTACCACTACGATAAACAAAATCAGGTGCTTCTTAAAATAGCTGAGCAAATCCCTTAAATTAATCTCTTCCATATATGGAATATTATAACATAAAAATATGCACTTTGTAAAGACCGACTACATGAAATAGTATAAAATGCAAAAACATAAGCCTAATCTGTTGAAGCCCGGTAATCTTCGCTACTACTCCCATCCCCACCCCTGTAAAACTTGCATTTTTTGCACACTTCTGCTAAAATCTCAGGTATTGCTCTTTTCCACAAGTCATTCTAGAGTATTTTGACTTACGAGGTGGGTCGGTCGCGAGCAATAGAATTAAACGGAGTAAGAATTTTACTTATGCGTAGACTTAAACGTGAATCTTCGCGCAAAAAGTCGAAAATTCCTCCTGCCCCTTGGCAAGAGTTCATTATTTACTAATCCGAAGGGTCAAACTTCATAAAGACGATGTCTTTATCCGTGAATAGTAAGTAAGGAAAATACCACTTCAATCGAGGTGGTATTTTTTATGCTATTATATGCATATAATGTATAGGCAATTTATTGAGAGTAAAATTAATGATATTGCTAAATACTTTGCAGACAAGCAGCCAGAAAACATTACATTCATAGATGCAGATACATACGATTACGAATTGTTTACTCTATATGAAAAATGGAATCAGCTAGTCTCTGCTGAGGAATTTGTTGATCACTTTCCATATATTGATAAGCTTTGGGAACTGTTGGCGAATTGGAAACCAGATGGTGTAGAATCAATTCAAACTCAACGTCAAATTGTTGAATTAGCGAAAGAACATTTGACGAAGACTATCAAAAATAATAAATTTATAAAAAAGCAAGAAATATTAAACGGTATTAGCAGGGAATTAGAGGGTTTATCCTCGGAAAATCCTCGCGACTTTTATTTTGGTATAGATTGTTATGCGGACAATTATGATGAAGATAGTATTGGAGCCCTAATTTATAAATGGGAGCAACTCGGTTTTGGCGATTTTAAGAAAAAATTTCCAATAACATCAAGATTATATGTTCAATTGAAAAATATGAATGATGGCATTGAAAGATCAAGAGAGGAATATGCCTCTATTATCTCTCTAGCAAAAGACGCTCTAGCCGAAATAAAAGACTTCAAGGCATTTGACTAAAGTCTAGGGTGCTAGTAATCACGCCTTCTATCCTCCTCTATTCTCCCAAGATATGATATTATGTTTTTATGAGAATATTGACTGGAGAATTGAAGACTAAAATAAACGAAACCGTTACCGTTGCTGGTTGGGTGAATTCCCGCCGAGATCATGGTGGCTTAATTTTTATTGACCTGCGTGACCATCAGGGAATTATTCAGCTCGTCATTACCCCAGAGAATCAGCAAGCTTTTGCTCTCGCCGAGACTTTACGTGATGAGTTCGTTATCTCTGCCACTGGTCTAATCCGTGAGCGTGCTGCTGATCTTAAAAACCCTAATATTGAAACTGGTGACATTGAACTTGTCGTCGAAAGCATGGAGCTTCTTAATCGCTCCGATACTCCTCCAGTCAATACCCACGATGATGGTCCTGAATCCGGCGAAGAACTTCGCCTCAAGTATCGTTATCTTGACCTTCGTCGTCCAAGCATGCAAAACACTCTAAAACGACGCGCTAAGTTTTATTCATATCTCAGAAACTACATGGATCAACACGACTTTATTGAAGTTACTACTCCAATTCTCGCCAACTCCAGCCCTGAAGGTGCTCGCGACTTTCTTGTTCCTTCTCGTTTGAAGCCAGGACTCTTTTACGCTCTTCCTCAGGCTCCTCAGCAATTTAAGCAACTTCTCATGGTTGGTGGTCTTCCGCGCTATTACCAGATTGCTCCATGTTTCCGTGATGAAGATCCACGTGCCGACCGTCTTTATGGTGATTTTTATCAACTTGACTGTGAGATGTCTTTTGTCGATCAAGGCGAAACTGTTAGACAAACTGTTGAACCCCTCATCAAATCTCTCGTTACTGACTTTGCTGGCAAAAAACTTCTCTCAGAAGATATTCCACGCATTTCATATCAGGAAGCTATGGAAAAATATGGCGTGGATAAGCCAGATCTTCGTTACGGTATGGAAATGATCGAACTCACCGAAGTTCTAAAAAATACTAGCTTTAAAGTTTTTCAGAGTCCATGCGTCAAAGCTATTCGTGTCGAAAACGGCGCTTCACTCACTCGTTCTCAGATCGATTTATTTACCGAGAAAGCTCGTAAACTTGGTGCTTTCGGTCTTGCTTACATTATGTATGAAAATGGTACTGAAAAAAGTCCAATCGCTAAGTTTCTCGAGTCAGAAGAGCTTGCTGCAATTAAAGAAGCCACCGGTGCCAAAGATGGTGATGCCGTTTTCTTCTGTTCAGATGACCGTGCTAAGGTCAATAAAATTCTTGGCCAGCTCCGCATCGCTTTCGCTGATCATTTTAACCTCAAGGATGACTCCATCGTTGCTCTCTGTTGGATTGTTGATTTTCCATTCTATGAATGGAACGATGGTGAGCATAAGCTCGACTTTGGACACAACCCATTCTCCATGCCAAAAGGTGGACTTAAGGCCCTCGAAACTGCTGCCACTGATGAGGAAAAGCTCGCCATTGTTGCGGACCAGTACGATATGGTGATGAACGGTTATGAAATCTGTTCTGGCGCCGTTAGAAATCACAATCCAGAAGTCATGTATAAGGTTTTCAGCATCCTCGGCTATGATCATACATATGTCGAGAAACGTTTTGGCGGTATGTTAAACGCCTTCAAGTTTGGCGCTCCTCCTCACGCTGGTTGTGCCTTTGGTATTGAACGTATCTTCATGGTCCTAAATGATAATAAAAACATCCGTGACATTGTCGCCTTCCCAAAGAATGGTTCCGGTATTGATCTCATGATGAGTTCTCCATCCTTTGTTGATGAATATCAGCTCAAAGATGCTCATATTCAGATCATTGAAGATCAAGAGTAATAACCACTTTTCATAAAACTTGAATCCATCAGTTCGCATTAAAAAATCTACACCAAGTGTAGATTTTTTGTACGATTCTTTATTAGAAGAAGAGAACTATACTTAGTAAAATACAAGCTAAAATAACACGGTAGTAACCAAAAGTTGGGATTGAACTCTCTTTTTTGAAGAACTTCATCACGACCTTTAAGGCAATCAAGCCTGAGACAAAAGCAATGAAATTTGAAAGCAGTAGCATCTGCCAGTTTGCGCCAATATAGGCACGGCTCGAGCTAGAAATTAGTGACTTTCCGCAGACTGCCAACATAATTGGTAAGGAAGCTAGAAAAGAGTATTTAGCTGCCGCTGCTGATTTCATACCCATCACACGGCCGGCAATAATCGTTGAACCTGAACGCGAAACACCTGGAATTAAAGCAAATACTTGTGCCAGACCAATTACTAAAGCTCTATGGTGAGGCAATTTATTTTCATCAGTTTCTGAAAGGTGTGGTAGGCTATTTACGAAAATCATCACCAGACCTACCGTGCCCATTGCGATCGCAATCGTGGTGAGGCTTGAGAAGAAGCTCTGCGATTCAATAAACTTGGATAGTAGAAGGCCGATAATTCCGGCTGGAATGGAGGTGATTAAAAGGTTGAGCGCCATGTGTAGGTCACGTTTTACAAAAACCTGTTTTAAGATTTTTAGAATCTCTTTGCGATAATAAATTAAAAGAGCAAATAGTGTGCCAAAGTTGATCAATTCTAGAAAGAAATGAAAATCCTCCGCCCTACTCCCAGCGCCCAATAATTTTTGTACAATTTCTAGGTGTCCAGACGAAGAGACTGGAATAAATTCGGTCAGCCCCTGCGTCAATCCTAGTACAAGTGATTCGATTACATTCATACTAGCATTATAGCTAATAATCTGTTTTCTTTACAATCTTGAAATATCATGTATAATATGTCAAAAGAAT
>CAUUKK010000019.1:0-9119 GCA_963545805.1 uncultured Candidatus Saccharibacteria bacterium | reverse complement strand
CGTAAAATAATCAATATCCTTATATTCTTTTTCCACCAAACGAATCAGGCTCTCAGCTCTCACCACCTTGTTGAGATCTGTGCGATAAATCACCTTATTTTCACCATCTGATTTTTCATATTCACGACATTCCAGACCTTTGTCTGCCTCTTTAATCACAAAAGCCACTGCCTCACCCATAAACATTTGTTTTACAGAATTAGTCAGTTTTTCTGAATAACGAATCTTAAACGGAGTGTAATTTTTATTAAATAGAAAAAGCTCACAAGAGACATTATTCTTTACTTCATCAATTTCATTTGCCCACAAGAATACATCAAAATCACTAATCTTCTTAATCTCAGAATTTGTAAATGCTGGTCTATCTTCTGACTCCATACTTCCTCTCTTTTTCTAACTAGTTTAACACAAAAAAGTTTGACTATGCTAGATCAGCGTAGGTTTCTTTCAGTCTCTCATTTTCAGTCAGACCAAATTCAGCCAAAATTCCCTCCAATTTTCGCTGTCCTTCCCCCACTTTTTCATTATCATCCAATGTGATTTCAATTTTTACGAAATCCTCTTTCTGGTTGTCAATTTGATCAATATAAACCTTTGTGTTCTTATTAATCTCAAGAGATTGCCTTCGACGTGGAATTTCTGCCTGCATCACAAAACCTAATTGCAGTAAAATATTTGCTGCTTCCGCATAGTCTCTCACTTGCGTCACATGCGAAATGGTCACTCCAGAATCTTCAATATGCCTCTTACAAATTAAATCATACTTCGCTGGACGATCCACTGCCTTCATTTCAATCCTCAAAATCATTCTTGGATAATTATTATGATTCTGATAATTTTTTGGTACAAAAACTCTGTTATGCTGCCAATAAACTGGCCCAAAATCATAATCTAAATGTGATAGCTTCGCCTCAAACGCATCACGATCTGCTAATTTACTCTTATAAATAATCGTTCGCATTTCCTACTCCGTTGATACCAATTCTACTTCAACATTTTCCGCCCCCTCATTTTCTCGCGCCTTATTCGCCCACAGATCGGTTAGTTCGTTCATTTCGATTCCATCATGCCCCTTCACCCAAATTAGTTTCACCTTGGAGTCTCGATATAGCTCATACAATTCTTTTACTAAATTTAGATTTTTAATAGGTCCAGTCTTCTTTTTCCAACCATTTTTTTCCCAACCAGGCGCCCATTTTGTCAAAACATTAATCCAAAATTCTGAATCTGAATGAATTTCCCCCTCTTCTCCAGCCAAAAACTGCATCGCCGCACGCATTGCTGCGCCTTCCATTCGAATATTCGTTGAAGCTTCTTCTCTCCCTAATCTCACCGGCTGACCATCACAAATCACAGCATAGCCACCTGGCCCAGGATTGGGTGAAGCACTTCCGTCTGTCCATAAAATCTTCACTACAAACTTCCCTGTACATCATTTACAATTGCGTATATTGGGAATAGCACCGCCACAATAATGAAGCCAACCATTACTGCCATGATTACCATTAATACTGGCTCAATCAAGGTTGAAATTGTTCGAATTTGTTCTTCTAATTCGTCCTCATACACTTGCGCAGCCTTCGCCAACATCTCATCTATTTTACCAGATTCCTCACCGATCGAAGTCATTTGAGGAACCAATGGCAAAATGTAAGAAAGATTTTTCAAAGATGACGACAAAGTTTTACCTTGTTTAACTTTTTCCGAGACTTCCTTAATTTCTTTTTCCAATACCACGTTATTCATCGCTTCCGCTGAGATCTGCAAAGTATCCTGAATTGATACCCCTGCCGACATTAAGTTTGAGGCCGTTCTAGCGAAACGCGAATTATATAAACGCCAAAACATTGTCTTAAATATTGGAACATTCAACTTCGCTAGTGCCGCCCATTCAATACCAGTTGTAGTTTTTCTAAACTGAAATAGAAAATAAATCGCCACACCCAATAAAATCGTTACCAACCACCAAGATGCTACCAAAAAGTTCGCCAGTGAAACTAGTGCACCTGTCGCCCATGGTAGTGGTTTCCCTATATCCTTATATAATGACTGAACTTGTGGCACAATCATAAGTACCATAAAGACTAGTACCGCGATAATCACCATTAAAATAATGGCTGGATAAACCAGAGCACCGCGAATTTTTGAAATCATCGCATTATCTTTTTCCTGCTGCTCCGCCAGACGTTTCAGTGACGAATCCAAGCTACCCGAAGCCTCACCCGCTCGAAGTAATGCAATATATACTTTATTAAATACATCCGGATACTTTTCACAGGCCTGGGTTAAAGTCTTACCAGCCTCCACGTCCACCAAGATTGATTCCACCACCTTCTGCATTGGCTTACTTTCGGTCTGTTCGATTACGGTACGTAATGAATTAGACAAAGGCAAACCAGCCCCTATTAAGGTCGCAAACTGCCTCGTAAAGACAATTCTGTCTTTCATCGTAATCTTGTTTTTAAAACGCTCAAATAGCCCAACCCCTGACATATCCTCATCAATTCGGTCCGGCGTCATCCCCTGTTCGATCAAAAGTTTCCCAGCAGTACGTTCATTTTCTGCCTGGATCACCCCCTTAGTCATTTCTCCAGTTTTACTATCTCTAGCTTTATAGATAAATCGCTTCATTAAATCCCCTTCACTAGCCTATCAAACTCACGCATGTCCACTGCATAATCTCTTGCGCTATCGTAGGTCACCGTACCCTGTTGTACTAGCTTCGCTAAAGTACGATCCATTGTCTGCATTCCTTCATTTGCACCAGTCTGTATCGTGTTATCAAGCTGATGCGTCTTGCCCTCACGAATTATTGAACGTACAGCCGAGTTTGCAATCATGATCTCTGCTGCTACCACTCGACCCCCACCAATCGCTGGCACTAGTCGCTGCGAACAAACCGCCATCAAAATTCCCGCTAACTGCGAACGAATCTGTGGTTGCTGTTCAGCTGGAAAAACATCAATCATACGATCAATTGATTGAGCTGCTGAATTTGTATGAAGCGTGGCAAATACCAAGTGTCCAGTCTCCGCAATCGTAATCGCAGAAGAAATCGTCTCAAGATCACGCATCTCACCAAGTAACACCACATCCGGATCTTCACGTAGTGCCGACTTTAAAGCCCTTGAGAAAGAGTAAGTGTCATAATGCACTTCCCTCTGTGCGACCACCGATCGAATTGACTTATGTGTAAATTCAATTGGATCCTCAATCGTCAAAATATGCATCGCCTTTTCTGAGTTAATCTTATTAATAATTGCTGCCAAAGTTGTAGACTTACCAGAACCAGTCGGACCCGTCACAAGTACCAACCCACGCGGATAATCAGCAAACGAAGAAATCACTTGTGGCATACCCAATTCTTCGATTGTAGGCATCTTTGTTGGAATTAAACGAAACGCTGCTGCTAGATTTCCTTTTTCGTTAAAAGCATTCACACGAAAACGTGCAATTTCTCCGAAAGAAAATGAATAATCAAATTCTTTATCCTTTGATAAAACTTCACGCTGCATTGAATCCAAGGTTGAGAAAACCAATTTTTCCACCATCTCACTTGTTAGAGCTGGCGTATTTGGAATCGGTGTCAGTGATCCATCTATTCTTAAGATTGGAGGTAGTCCGACCTGAATGTGTAAATCTGACGCTCCGCGCCTAATACATTCTTCAAGCAATGTCTCAATCTTGATTGAAGTAGGTAAACTAGTTGGCGTGGAAGCAGCTGCCGCCTGATTAGCCGCCGTCGTTTTTACCGCCGTTCCCGTTATCGCCGTCGGCTGCGCCTGTACCTGTGCTTGTTGTACTGGAGCCTGCATAGGATTCGTCTGCGACACCCCAGCCACACCCATCGCTGGAGCTGGGCCCGTCATGTTTGCTTGTGGCTGTGTATTTTGCTGCATTTTTCTCCTCTTTTCTCTTATTTTAGCATAAGCTTTATTGTTTATGATAATTCACTAATTGCAATTTAGAAGTTTAGTCTAAGCAAGGTCTGACGCCACCCTATTCACCTCACTCACCGTCGTTACTCCCGTCAAAGCCTTCATCATACCATCTTGACGCATCGTCAAAGTTCCCTTCGCCCTCGCCAACTTCATAATTTCACTCGAAGTTGCATGTGAAATAATCATTTTCTGAATATCGTCGTCCACTTCAATTGTCTCATAGAGCCCCGCCCTCCCCTTATATCCACCAGGCGTCTCTCGATCATCAATTCCGCGCACCAAGGTATATCCATTAGGATTAACCACCGGCAAGCCTGTATACCCTAAATCGTCCGACACAATCGCCACCTGTTGCTGATTTTGTGGCAAAATACTCCCCACCAAATCATTTATCTGCTTAGTCTCCATTTCATTTGAATGCACAGCCTCTCTTTTAGGAGCCACTCTTCTCACCAACCTCTGACCGATCACAGTATTTAAAGTCGAAGCGAGTAGGAACGGTTCAATTCCCATATCAAGTAACCTTGGCAAAATACCCGCAGCCGAATTAGTGTGTAGTGTTGAAAAAACCAAGTGTCCAGTCAAAGCAGCCTGCACCGCCAAGTTCGCCGTCTCTGCATCACGAATCTCACCCACCATCACCACATCTGGATCTTGACGCAAAATACTACGTAGCCCCGCAGCAAAAGTCAACCCTGCATCCACATTCACCTGGATTTGATTCACTCCATCCATCTTGTATTCCACTGGATCTTCTAGTGTTACAATATTGATTCCATCAGATTTAATTCTGCGAATCAAGGCATATAAAGTAGTAGACTTACCAGACCCCGTTGGTCCTGAAGTCAAAATCATCCCATTTGGTTTTGCAATTCCCCGCTCCACCATCTTTAAAGCATGCCCAGTCATTCCCATCTGTTCAATATCTAAAGTCGTTCCACTTTTATCCAAAATACGTATCACCACCTGTTCCCCCCAAATTACCGGCGAAATCGCAATACGAAGGTCGACCTCTTTTCCGTCCACTAGCACAGTAAACTGACCATCTTGAGGAATACGGTGTTCATCAATCTTTAGATTCGACAAAATCTTCACTCTTGAAACCAGAGCTGGCTCAATAGTTTTTGGCAGCTCCATCACCTTACGTAATACACCATCAATTCGACACCTTACGATTAAGGCCTTCTCCAGTGGCTCAATATGAATATCTGAGGCTTTTGACTTAGTCGCAAAAGTCAGAATGGTTGATAAAGCCTTTGAAATCGGCGAATCCTGAGTAATGATTTTTACATTTGCCCCATGCGAAGTCTCATCTGCTTCCGAAGTTTTAACCGCCTTTTCTACTGCCGTAAAATCACCCCGATATTGCGAGATAGCAGATTTCAGCCCCTTTTCTGAGGCCATCATAATCCTCACCGGTTTCTGTACCAATTGCGACAAATAGTCCGTCTGCTGCACATTAGATACATCAAGCATTGCTACATATAGTTGTCCGTTTTTTTCTCCAAGTGGCACCACCATTGACCTAGACACCACATCATACGGCAAAAGTGACAAAATCTCCGGATCGAACATTACGTTCCTGAGATTTACATATGGCACATTAATCACCACGGCCGTCGCGTGTGTTACGGTCTCTGCATCTGTTACTTTTTTTGCAATCAAGGTCGCAAGCAGTGGTTGTTTTGTTTTCTTAATTTCCTCCACTACTTCCTGTACTTTTGCACTAGAAACCAACCCTTCCGAGATTAAAAGGGATACCACTTTCTCCTGTGCTTCTTGAGTTAGTAATGTCATGGTTACTCTGTTGCTCTTCCCCCATTTTGGCTATTTGAAGACTCACTTCCATTGTTAGCAGAATTATCCTGTCCTGCCTGACCATTCTGTGTTGCGTTATTATTTTCTGAACTGTTCTTTTCTCCAGCCTGTCCCTCAGTTTTCTTTTTCTCTTCTTCAGCTTTCTTCTTCTCTTCCTCGGCCTTTTTTTCTTCCTCGCTTAGTTGAGGAGTCGCCTTGCCACACGCCACGAGTTCTGCACGATCCAAAATCCCGTTCTGGTCCACATCCTCACATTGCCCCACATAAACTTCTACTGTCGGATTAATCGCATCTTGGTTAAAAGTTTCTGGATCTGGTTCAACCACTTCAGTCGAAATCGGTGAAATATTTTTGTGTTTCAACATTAGCTCGTCAGGATTTCCTAAAATTGCATTTGAAGCAAAAAAAGCTCCCACCATACCAATTGAGGCGATAATGATGATTGTAAAAATGTCTGATTGCTTCATCTTTTTTCCTATTTATTTCTTTTTAATATTTGCCGTATCATCTTTAGCTCTCACTATTTCTGTCTTTTCCTGAACTGTTGTTTCAGCGCTATAAAATGCTGCACCTTGCGCCAATAATTCCAACTTCATATTGCCATTACCGAGATTGCTCCCCCATTTAATTTGTGCCGAAGATAAACTAAATGCACGAATTGATTTCTCAATATTTGAAATAATCGACATCGTCTCAGCTTCATTTCGTTTGACCGTCAAAGATACAGGAATTGTCGAAACACCAGTCACTCGACTTTGCTTATAATTCGTACCTGGCGATAGTTGTTCTGGCTCAAATCCAGACAATAAGAAGATCTGATTTAGCGAAGCAAGCAATGCCTCGTCATTCTTCTGCGCAGGCAAAGCATCCGGCACTACCCGTAGTGCTGAGCACATTTTAATCATCTTTAAATCATATGACCTTTCATCGTCACTTGTCGCCTTTGAATAAGCCGCCGTAAAGTCAATTCGCTTACCACTTTCATCAAAACAATTTTTCTGGCTATCTCGTGCCACAGACTCCAAGTTTGTATTGGCAGCCATCCCCACCATTACGTTATAACGCAAAGTGCCTGGCAGACTCGAAACATCAAGCGATTGCGGATTACAGTCTTTTAGTTCCTTATCAGAAAACTTTCCATCCTTGTTGCCATCCTTACAAATTCCCACATTCTTTATAGCTAAGTCATAATTAGCAATCGCATCGTCACGTTTCTTAATTACCTTAGCGTTAAAATTCATATACTTAATCAAGTGGATTGACACCACAATACTTACTCCAAGTAGTAATGATGCGCCAAGAACCGCCATCATCATCTGCTGTTGCAGCTTATTGATTCGAAATCGTTTACCAAAACTTCTTTCTGCCATTTCTACCTACTCTCGCTTCCGCTTTTTTTATTATCTGTTTGTTTTGTCGACTGTGAACTACACTCCGCATCATCAGCCCTACAATCATTCGCAGGCGCTGCAAACATTCCCTTAATTTGCTGATATGAATCTGTTACATTCTGTCCAGTTGGTCCAATTGTCATCACATGCTTATTATTATAGGCAAAAAGTACCGGATCAATTGCAAGTACTGCAGAAAACCTTAAGACTAAGTTATTATTTGCATCGCGACCGTTTGAAGAATCCGTAATCTGAATCCCTTCTGGCACCATCTTACAGTTATTCTCCGCACTCCACTTCGTCACATCCTTATCCCCCTCAGATACCTGATTACCCGTATATTTAATACATTCACTCTCAAAGTGAGGCACACCATTAATCTTACCTTTAAGGTCCATTGATGGTTTATAGATTGAGTTTTTTACGTTCTTAATCGAGACGGTTTCGATCTCTGTTCCATTTTCAGTCTGAGTATTGCTTTCTCTCGATGAAGCCAAGTCATCCGCAATTCCATCTTCTGATGTTTTAACTTCATTTCCCTTACTCCAAACATCAAATTGTGGCGTACGCCAAATCTTCTCATCTGGAATTACAGTTTCTATTTTAGTGACAGTCTTCTTTCCGTCTTTCTTTTCCGGAGTTTCTACCTGACCGAGCGAACCATTATTTAAATTGGTATTTTCAACAGAAGAATCTGCCTTTTTATCACCTATAGTCTTGTTTTCACTATTCACAGCGTGGTCATTACGTCCCGGATCACAATCAACCTTTCCGCGTGTCCAAATAACATACACATTACCATTTTCAGATAACAAGTTTCCTTTTTCATCAGTTTCTTTAATACATCGAGTAGGAATCTGGTCTCCCGTTGCTGTTACAAAACGACCAAAATCATATTTCATCATATTCACTGATTTCTTAAATGACTCTAGCACACGATAGTCAATCTTTGGTTCCTCGCCCGCGTTCGCCTGCGCATCGAAGTTTAGTGTTGCCGTATCTAAATTCACATTAAGTTCAGACATCGTAATCGTATCTGCCCCGGTTGGGAACAAATTTCTCAGAATAGGAAATACTCGCGACAATACTGGGCGATTTTTATTAATTTCGGATAATTTCTTTAGCTGATCTTGAATTGTCAAAAAATCAGGCAACTCTTTGTAAGTCGTAATCTTATCACTCAGATTTTTAATATGACTTTCTTGACCAGATATTAATAAATCTTGAGTACCCTTAATACCACCAAGCACTGCCACAGTGGAAATCGAGGCAATTGACACCACAATACAAATAAAGAACACTAGATTGCGAACCTTCTGCAACCTAATCATTTGCAGTTTCACGTCAGGCACCAAGTTCACCTCATATTTGCCAGTCTGTCCAGTCATCATCGTCGACTCATTAGTCCTACCAGAAATTAAGTCCTTAAAAAACTTAGGAATATCTGAAAAAGTCATATTTTTAAATGTATACTTTTTCATTAATCATTACTCCTTTCCGCAAGACCAATCGCCACAGCAAATTCAGAAGCCACTGGCAACAACATCTGTTGTTGCTGAGGTGTTACTTTTACATATTGCCAAGGGTTTCCCTGAATAGTTGCCACTCCGGTCTTCATCTCAATATACTCTGCAATGAATGGAATAATTCCCGAAAAGCCTGAAAGAACAATCCCACCAACTTGCGCTCCAGTGTAGCGGTTCTGGAAAAATCTCACCGATTTTGTTAACTCTAAAGCAAAGTTTTCTAACGTCGAACTAAGTGCATTATAAACTTTCCCTTCGAGCTTGTCCTGTGCAAGACCAAACTTCAAAATAAATTGCCTGGCTTGATCCTCACGTACCTTCAACGAATCTTCCACTACCTTCACGAAGCTCGCAAGTCCCCCTGGAATTGAACGTACCAATCTTGGCGAATCTTGATACATCACCACAAGATCCGTCGAAGTCTCACCAAGGTCAATAATCAT
>CAUUKK010000018.1:0-9221 GCA_963545805.1 uncultured Candidatus Saccharibacteria bacterium | reverse complement strand
ACCTTGGCAATTAATAAGGATCTTGAGTACAAAATTTACTCAGTTGGAGATGAGAAATTGATTGTGGCAAGTGAATTGGCAGAAAAGGCGCTGGGTGAAGGTGAAGCAATCAAAACCTTAAGAGGTGAAGAATTGATTGGCTTAGAATATAAACCACTCATGTGTAACTTTTCAAAAGAAGAGCGCAAAAAGAATACCTATAAGGTTGTAGCTGCTGGCTTTGTCTCTAGTTCTGATGGTACTGGTATCGTGCATATTGCACCGGCCTATGGTGAGATGGATTATGAGCTAAGTTTAGAGCAGGATGTGGATTTTATTGATCTACTTGATGAGGGCGGTTATTATCTTGAACCAGCGAAGAAGTGGCTAAATGAGATGGGTGTGCGTGATACGGATGAATCGGGGATTGAACTTTGGGCGGCAAATAAGTTTATCGCAAAGGTGCTTGAGGAAAAAGGTATCGTTTATAAGATTGAATATATTAAACACGAATATCCGTTTAATCCACGCTCAAAACAGAGGATCATTTATCGTGCATTTCCAAGTTGGTTCTTTGCGGTAAATGGAATGAAGGAGCAGTTAATTGAGGAAAATGAAGACATTAACTGGTTCCCAGAATACTTAAAACATGGGCGTTTCGAGAAGAATATTGAGGCGGCTCCAGACTGGAACTTGTCACGTGACCGTTTTTGGGCAACTGCAATGCCTGTATGGAAAGGTGATAAGGGAACTATTAAAGTCGTTGGTTCATATGATGAGCTTTATGAGTTGTCCGGTGTTAGATTAGAAGATTATCACCGTCCTTGGGTGGATGAGATTGAATTCGATATCGAGGGTGAGCACTTTAAGAGAATTGAAAAAGTGCTTGACTGTTGGTTTGAATCTGGTTCGATGCCATTTGCACAACTACATTACCCATTTGAGAATAAAGAGAAATTTGAACAAAATTATCCAGCTGACTTTATTGTGGAATATGTGGGACAGGTGAGAGCTTGGTTTTATTATGTACATGTGGTAAATACTGCATTGTTTGGTAAGAAGGCTTACAGAAATGTAATTACAACTGGCACAGTGGCAGGTAATGACGGTCGTAAGATGTCAAAGTCGCTTGGAAACTATACCGATCCAACGGAGTTAATGGATAAGTATTCGGCCGATGCACTACGTTTCTTAATGCTTTCATCGCCAGTACTGGCCGGGGAGGATTTTGCCTTAATCGATAAGGATGTTTCTGATGTTGCGAGAAAATTATCGATGATTTGGAATGTGTACGACTTCTTTACGATGTATGCTTCCGTGGATGGGTTCGACTCAAAGCAAGCGATTGCAGTTTCAAAGCTGGAGAACCCTCTAGATATTTGGCTAGTTTCAAGAGTATATGAACTGCGTAATGAAATTACTAAGGGTATGGAGGCCTATAATATTCCAAGCGCATTATCGAATGTATTATTATTTATCGATGATTTATCAAACTGGTTTGTACGACGCTCAAGGAGGCGTTTCTGGAAATCAGAGGACGATACAGATAAGAATGCGGCATATTCCACGTTATACTTTGTCTTAGTATATCTAGCTAAAATCTTAGCGCCATTTACGCCGTTCTTAGCGGAAGAGCTGTATCAGAAAATGACTGGAGCAGAGTTTGATTCTTCAGTAACAGAGTCAGTACACCTGTTGGACTGGCCGAAAGCGGGAGAGATTAATCAGGGAGTACTTGAGAAGATGGCAAGAACCCGTGAGATTATTACTGAAGGCTTGGCTCTAAGGATGAATAAGAGTGAGACTGAAGAGCAGATTAAGGTAAGACAGCCACTTGCTGAATATATTTATGAAGGTGAACCACTGGATGAATATTATGAACAAATCATTGCAGATGAAGTCAATGTAAAGATGGTGAGAGCTGGCGAAAAAGCTTATCTGGATAAGCATTTGACGGAAGAACTGCTCGAAGAAGGTTTTATTCGCGAGTTAATTCGCTTTGTACAGGCTGCGAGGAAGAAAGCTGGGCTTGA
This sequence comes from uncultured Candidatus Saccharibacteria bacterium, assembly GCA_963545805.1. Classification (GTDB taxonomy): domain Bacteria; phylum Patescibacteriota; class Saccharimonadia; order Saccharimonadales; family Saccharimonadaceae; genus Nanosyncoccus. Next base: position 7,209 of record CAUUKK010000018.1, on the reverse strand, counting down.
GGTTGATGATAGAATTAAACTATCAATCGATACGGAGATTAGCGAGGATTGGCAGGATGTACTAAAAGCCGAGGTGTTAGCAGTAGAGCTTGGACAAGATAATAATTATCAGTATGATGAAGTTGTGAAAGTTAATGGTAAGAATATTACTATCTCGCTAGAAAAGGCCTAAGGAGAGGCGAAACATAAAAAAGGACACGTGAAGAGCGGGTCCTTTTTTTGAGATATAATGTAACTGATGAGTTTTTAGTGTTCGAGTTAACAGAGGTAGATTTTGAAAATAAAGGATAATTCCAATAAAAGTGTTGACAAATAAGCATAAACATGATATCATTAAAACAAGTTAGATAATAAATAAAAACAAAAAGCAAATAAAAATAAATCTAACAGAAAAGGAGCGGTGGGGAAGCTAAACAAGAATGATAAAAGGTAAGCGAGGATAAGACCAATGTAAGGGTAAGATAAAAAATAAAATAAATTATATATAGTATGAAAGAGAAAAAATGAATAGAGGCCGATCCTAAGAACCATTAAGAACAAGCTTAGGACCGACAAGAAAATAAAAGGCTACTTATTGTAAAAATAGGTAGCCTAAAAATTTAAATTAAATAATTTATTCAGTTGCATTTTTAAAAAATATGCTAGAATAGAATAAATAAGAAAAAAATAAAAATAAAAAGAAGGGGAAGAGATGACGTTTGAATATTTCAACGATGAATCAGGATATAGTTTAAAAAAGACAGTGAGTCCAGAAGCTCAGGCTAAAATTTTGGCCAGACTTGGACGAGCTGGTCTAAAAATTGCTTAGAAGCTTTGATTAACGATAAGCTTGGCTAGAAGCTAAGATTTTTGATAAAAATAGCACCTTGGGTGCTATTTTTTGTATAAATAAATTACTCAATTGAAAGAACGACAATTTCTATACGTGGACATATATATAAAAAGTTTATTCAACTTCTTAAAATAACTTGAACGGAGAATAATTTAACCGAAGTTGTGTGAGTGTATAAAAAAATAAATAAAGATGTTGACTATTTTTAACACTAGCGATATGATGGGGGCATAAAAGTCATATTTTTAACATAAAAAACTAACAGAAAGGTCTTTATCGCTATGGTAGAAGATGAGACGAGAGTAGTTAGTGCTGGAGCACAAACTGCGTCGTTTGAAGAACCTGATCTTACGGGTTTGACACAGGATCAATTAATTGATCTGTTTGTGAATAACCTGATTGAAGAAAAAGGACAAAATATTTCAGAAACAGAGAAGCAACAAATTGCTGAGGATCTTAAGGATGCCGTAATGACAGAGATCTTAATGAGTCTACCTGATTATTTGGTAAACAAAATAAATGACAGCTTTGAAAATGGTACTGCATCAGAGGAAATGATTGAGTCTGTAGTTGAAGAATCTGGTATTGATGCTAGCAAGATAGCTGAAAAAGTAATGATTAAATTCAGAGATGATTATTTAAATAAGAAGGAGGAGATGTAAAATGAGTGATCCTAATAGACTTGGTAATGGAAAAAATGGTGATAGTGAAAATAATCGTGCTAGCTCTTTTGAAATTAACTGGGATGATATTTTGAAACGTGCTAGAGAATTTGATGCTCTTAGATCACGAGGAAACGGTGATTTACTTGATGATGCTTCTGATAATAATGTGGAGCCATTAAAATCTTCCAAGGTGAATACTGGTGATGACTTTGAGGAAGTCGATCTTAGTTCTGCAGGTAATAAAACTACTAGTTATAGTGAGCGTTTGAGTGCTCTTTTAGGCTACGACAATACAGGCAAAGATGACTCTGAAGGGGTTGCTGTGGGTGAACAACCAGATAATCCTAATGATTCTAAGGATACAGGCAAAGATGACCCTGAAGGGCTTCCTGTGGGTGGACAACCAAATAAGCCTAATGATTCTAAGGATACAGGCAAAGATGACCCTGAAGACGATGAAGATAATGGTGGAAATAGTAGCCCAGAAAGTGTCAGTAATAAGGGGAATAATGTCCATAATATTATGGATCGTTTTAAAAAGAGTGGTATTGGTAAGCTCTTTGTCAGGGGATGCCTTGTCGCTGCGTTGGTTGGTGCGATTGGCGGGGCATACCACAGAGGTTTTCATAACGGAGCTGCCAATACAACGGCGAAGATGGAAGCCAATATTAACGAGATGGAGGCCAAGATTAACGAGATGGAGGCCAAGATTAACTCTACTAATGAGAACCAATTGGGTTCTGATGGAGCAACTAAGGAGCTAGACAGGACTGCTACTGCTACTGAATCGAATGCAGAAGTAGATACTGACAAGACGGATAAAAGTGTAGATGTAGTAACTGCAGATGGACGAGTAATTGAGGGTGTTAACTTTGAGTTAGGGGGTGATAACTCTGGCGCTGACATGATTGATAGGTCATTAATGGAATCCAGTCATTTTGGAGCGCTTACCACGAAGCCAGCTGAATGGTTAAACGGTGGTGAAGGGGCTGAATATCGAGCTGCGGAGGGGAACGCTGATGCTATGGATTCTCTATTGAAAAAATCACTTGAAGAATTTAATAGTCATGCTGGTGATCCTGCTGTATTGGTGCAAGAGGCATACTCTCTTGGGTATGTAGATAAAGCTCAGATGTCTTTGGAGCAAAAAGGTGCCGATACTATGGCGATAATGAAGGATAACGCTAAATATAACGATATGAAATCCTTTGTAGAACAGAAAAAAATAGATCTTGAAAAGAATATGGGGCACGGTTTAATGCTCTTAACTGATGGTCAGCATTATGTTTCACCCTATATTAGGGCTGTTGATGCACAGGGTAATTTGGCTAAAAGTGTTAGCGAAATAGATAGCGTAAGTCACCATGTTGATAAGAGTGTTAATCCATACGAAGGTGGGGTACTGGTTATTACGGATGTGGTGCAAGGGACGAATCTGAATTATTATGAAGCAAATCCAGAAGCTAAAGAAATGGGGCTTAGAGACATTGGGTTAATTGCGCCTGACGCTTCAGAAGCTCAAATCAAAGAGGCGATGAAAAAATACATTCTTCTTGGACACGAAGCTGGGTGTAAACAACTTATTGCTGTTGAGGTTACACCAAAGGATACGTCTACTTATAAGGTTGAGTATAAGACACCTGAAAAATCTAGTTCAACTTCTACTTCTATTTCTATTACACCGGAACTTCCTGGTAATCCTGATCCAAAATTAGATGATGGAAGCGGAATTTATAAAGAAGAAGGTAATGGAAGCGGAACTCATAAAGACGAAGATGATTCTAGTAAAAAGATAATTCGTCGTATTTATCGGGGTGGGAATCACCACGATGATAGCAGTGGTATTCACGAGAGTGACAAGAAAAAGGATGACGAAACTCCAAAAGAAACTCCAAAGAATAATCCAGGAAAAACACCAAAAGAAACTCCAGGAGAAACACCAAAAGAAACTCCAGGTGAAAATCCAAAAGATAATGAAAAGGTGCTTGAGGCGAAAACTGCTGATGTAAAAGGTGCAGACGAATTTGATGCACAGAAGGTAAATACTGAAACAGACCAGACAGTAGAAGCGACACTTGGGTCTGAACAGGAAAATGCAAGGATGGAGACTACAGGGGGTGAAGTTGAAAATAAGGTCGTGGAAGAGAAGGAGGCTGTTGAAGAATTCTCTAAAAAAGATGAGGCTGGTGTAGAAAATGTTGATAAAACCTTGGATCAAGTTGAAAATAATGAAAATATGAATACAGGCGCTACAGAAAAACAATCTGATGCTGAGGCTAAAATGACCGTTGAAAAGGAAAAAGAATCAACAGAGAAGGCCCCAGATACATCATATGACTTAGGCTATGCATCTGCCGAATGGGACTTTTCAAACTTTGGAAACTAGGTAACCACTTTTAAGAGCTCTAAATAATAAAGGAGAGGAATGAGAACAAACACAAACACAAAAACATGGGATGTGTTGCGCCATACGGCGCATCGCATCTTGCCAGTGGTAGGTTTATTATCACTGGGTGCGGCAGCGGTACTGCCGGTAGGGGAAACTCATGCGTTCGAAACATGGGGTCCAGAACGTCCAACCTATACATGGCAGAAACCAGCTGACCATGCAACGATGAACTCAATTACTGATGATCCAGTAATGGGTGACGAACGAAACTTCGTCAGGATTCGTAAGGCTGGGACAAATGATAAATTTGATGATAACGTCGTGGCGGAACCTGGTGCTGAATATGAGGTTCAGATATTCTTCCACAATAATGCAGCTGCAAACTTAAACGATGCTAGTGGTCGTACTTTTGCAAAGCCAATTCGCGTTAGGGTGAATGAAATCTCTGCTAGTATCACTAAGGGTCAGTCAGCAATGATTAAGGGATTAATTACTGCTGATAATGCTACTCCGAAAGAGGTATGGGATACTGCATATATTCAAACTAATCAAACTGTTTCATTGAGATATGTTCGTGGTTCTGCTCACATCCATAACGGTGGTAAACTAAATGGAAGCCTGATTGATGACGATGCTCTGTTTGGTAAATACGGTGGCACATTTGTTGGTTATAACCAATGGGGTTATCTTCCAGGCTGTAACGAATATTCTGGTAATATTACCTTTAGAATTAAGGTTGATAAAGCTGGCTTTGATATGAACAAAAGTGTATCAAAAGACTTAGCTAATAACTATCAGAATTCAATCGATGCTGAACCGGGTGAAACTTTAGATTTTAAGATTCATTTTAGGAATACTGGTACTACAGTGCTGAGAAATGTATCCGTATATGATTTACTAGGTAAAGGTATGAGTTTTGTGCCAGGTACAACTCGCATCTTTAATGCTGGACATCCTAACGGAACCTTTGAAAAGGATAATCTATTTACTAATGGTTTTAATATTGGTGACTACAAAGGCGGAACAGATGCAACTATTACCTATAAGGTAAAAATTGACGATGATGAGAAAATGTTCCCATGTGGCCAAACAGTAACAATTGAGAATAATTCTGCGGCTGCAATTGACGTAGCTACTATTCATGACAAGGTACAGGTTCGTGTAACAAGGAAATGTGCTGAGACGCCAAAAACTCCTACTCCAAAAACACCTGAAACACCAAAAGAATTACCTCGTACTGGTGCTTCTGAGGTGGTACTTGGTATGGTAACTACTACAGTACTTGGTATTGGTATTGCTTACTACATTGCTTCAATGAAGCAACTCAATAAACTTGAATCAGCTGCTAAGGGCAAGAAATAATCACTAAGAAGAGCTTAGTAGATAGACTAATTGCAACTGAGTAAAAAATAATAAAGATAAATCAATCTTTATCGTACATTAAAAATTTTGAAAAAATAGTTTGAAAAACAACTATAGTACCTTATAGAACCTTAAAAGTATGACCAAAATAAAAATCTTTTGAGATGAGTGCATAAAGAATAATAGCGTGAATAAATTTATTATTTTCTAGACGAGATTTGATTTAATGAATCAAATATGATAGAATGATTCCTAGTTATTACTAAATAAGGAATATTATGAAAAAGGCAGTTGTACTCATCGGCGGCAAGCAATATGTCGTAGCTGAGAAAGAGACCCTACGGGTGGACCTCCTCCCGGAAGGCACAAAAGAGCTCGAAACTGGTGCTTTACTTGTAATTGACGGAGATAAAACCCTTGTTGGTACTCCTGAAGTAGAAGGCGTAAAGGTTTCAGCCAAGGTGGTAGAAGAGAAGATTGCAGGCGATAAAATTCGTGTGATCCGTTACCACTCTAAGAAGCGTGTACATAAAGAAACTGGACACCGCCAAAAATATAGTTTAATTGAAATTACTTCAATTAAATAAGAAAAAGACTCCAATCAGGAGTCTTTTTTTAGTGTTTATGGTAATATAGAATTATATGGCGACGGTGATTTGTATAACAAACCAGAAAGGTGGGGTTGGAAAAACTACGACAGCGGTTAACCTAGCATTCTTTTTGGCTAAAAATAAGAAAAAAACACTTTTGATTGATTTTGATCCACAGGGAAATGCAACTTCTGGTCTTGGAATTGATAAGATGCCATTTGAGGCGAATTACGAAAAAGAGGGGGTTAGTAGAACCATGTCCGAAGTGTTGCTGGGTCAAAAAGAGTTAAGTGAAATTATATTGAACACTAAATTTAAGGATTTAGATTTAGCGCCAGTCACCCCGCAGCTTGCTAATGCAGAAGTAAATTTAGCAAAGTTGGATAAAAAATTTGTTCAATTAAGAGAAGCAATAAAACGAATAAAAAATTTATACGACTATATCATAATTGATTCGCCGCCAAGCTTATCGCTGTTAACTGTTAATGGGATGATTGCTTCAGACTATCTTTTATTACCGGTGCAGACAGAGTTTTACGCCCTTGAGGGTGTTGCGCAGTTGCTAGATTCAGTTAAATTAGTAAGAAAGGCAATGAATCCAGATTTGAAGTTACTTGGCGTACTTGCGACGATGTATGACAAAAGGACATCGCTTTCGGTACAGGTGCTAGAGGAGATTCGCAAATACTTCAAAGAGAAAGTTTTTAACTCATTAATACCAAGAAATGTGAGATTAGCGGAGGCGCCAAGTCATGGCGTGCCAGTAGGAGCTTATGATCCATTTAGTAAAGGTTCAAGAGCTTATAAAGACTTAGCCAAGGAAGTAATTCAAAGAGTAGAGAAAGGGGAAAAATAATGGTAGGCAGAGGTTTAGGTAGGGGGTTCGATAGTCTTATCCCTACAGATATTGTAGAGGATGATTTTGATATTACGGCTGGCGAAGATGCAAAAGAGAGTCAGTTGGTTGAGCTTGATCTTGAGATGGTTATGCCAGATAAGGATCAGCCACGTAAGGAATTTTCTGAGGAAGCCTTAAATGCTTTAGCAAGCTCGATTAAAGAGCACGGGGTCTTGCAGCCGATTGTGGTAGTGCGAGAAGATGGTAAGTATAAGATTGTAGCTGGCGAGAGACGCTTTAGAGCGTCAAAGATTGCTGGTCTATCAAAGATTCCTGCAATCATTCGTACGATTGATGCACAGAATCGCTTAGAGCTTTCGATTATTGAAAATGCTCAACGTGAGGATTTAAATGCAATTGAGATGGCAACAGCGTATGCTAAGTTAAAGAGTCAGTTTAACCTATCTCCTGCGGAAATTGCGACGCGCGTGGGGAAGAGTGAGTCTTCAGTTATTAACACAATGAGGCTTTTA
>CAUUKK010000017.1:0-9312 GCA_963545805.1 uncultured Candidatus Saccharibacteria bacterium | reverse complement strand
CGAGTTTTCAATTTTTAAAAACCTGGTTTGATAATCCTCAACATCAAAGCGGTGACTGCGGCGGCCAGTGGAAGAAATGGCGATAAAGACAAAGACGCCGACAATTAAAATCGCGATTAGGAGGATTAAAGTTGAGTATGGCATTAATTTAACTCCTTAGCGAAGTATTTAGCGAAATCTAGAATACTTTTATCTCTTCTTCTTTGACAGATCAATTGAAGACCAATTGGCATCTTAGTATCCTGGCTTTCACCAGCAGGATAGGCGAGGCTTGGGAGTCCGGCAAGATTAATTGGCACGCTCATAACATCTTCAAAATACATTGCAACTGGATCACTAACTTTCTCGCCAAGTTTAAAGGCTGGAGATGGTGATACAGGGGTGAGGAGATAGTCGCACTTTTCAAAAGCTTTTTGATATTCTTCAATGATCAGAGTACGTGCCTGCTCGGCTTTTTTAAAGTAAGCATCATAGAATACGGAACTTAAGACGAAGTTACCAATCATGATACTACGCTTGTTCTCTGGCATAAATCCTTCATTGCGTGAAAGACCGAATACTTCACTTAGATTCTTAGCATGCTCGGAGCGGTAACCATAACGAATACCGTCATAGCGTGAAAGATTTGAAGCGACCTCTGCTGGTACCACAATATAATAGACGGCGAGAGCATACTTGAGAGTCGGCATCTCTAGTTCAATAATCTGATGTCCAGCTGCTTTAAGTTTTTCAACCTGAGAATCTAGAACACGTTGAACTTCGGGGTCAATGGAGTCATTTCTGAAGTCTTTAATGATACCAATCTTTGCGCTTTTAGGAGCAATTTCTGGAACAAAATATTTTTGCTCTTCGTGGTTATAGAAACTAGGTAAAGTAGTAAGATCTTTTTCATCTTGGCCGGCACAGATCGACATTAAAAGATCCATATCCTCCGCATTCTTAGTAAAGAAACCGATACAGTCGGTGCTAGAAGCCATGGCCACCACGCCATAACGAGAAATCGTACCATAGGTTGGCTTAAAACCATAAACGCCGTTAAACGAGGCCGGCTGACGAATGGAGCCGCCGGTATCTGTACCCGTAGCAAATTCAACAATATCAAGAGCAACGGCTGCAGCGGAACCACCAGAAGATCCACCAGGCACACGATCAAAATCCTTGGCGTTATGAGATGGACCAAAGTAGGAATTTTCGGTCGAAGAGCCATGAGCAAAGGCGTCGAGATTGGTGCGACCAATCATAATGGCGCCAGCTTCTTCGAGTTTCTTGACGGTGGTAGAATCGATTGGAGAATGGAATGACTCTAGGATTTTTGCGGAGGCAGTGGTGTTTCCCTCTTTACTTAAGAAATTATCCTTCAAAGCATAAGGTACACCAGCCAGCGGTCCAACCTCTTCGCCAGCGGCAATCTTCTTATCAATTTCTTCAGCCTTCTTCAAAGCTTTCTCTTCGTCTGCTAGTGAAACGAAGACATTATATTTTGCAAACTGGCGAGCTTTTTCAAAGGCTTCCTTCACCAGACTAACGGCAGAAATTTGCTTATTTGCAATCTTCATTTTGGTCTTCCTTTTTTAATTTCTGAGATATGAGATGTTTAAATAATTTAGAGCACTTTTGGCACTTGAATCATGTCTTGCCTTGATGCAGGAGCTAGATTTAAAAGCTGCTCCCTCGAAGCATCTTGTGGTTTGACTTCATCCTCTCGCCAGACATTCTCCATTTCAAAAACCTGATAAGTTGGTTCAACACCATCAGTGTTTAACTCATCTAGTTGTGAAATATAGTTAACAATATTATCTAAATCTCGCTGCAAGCCTTCTACTTCTGTCTCTTCGAGGGATAAATTAGAAAGTTTTGCTAAATGCAAGATATCCTCGCGTGTATTTCTCATAGCTTAATTATATCAGAAAATCAGAGACATAGCCGAGCTTCTGCATAGCGCGATGTATTATATCGAAATCCTTACAGTTATTTTTAGTTAGCTTTGAATATGGGATATAATGCCAATTTTTTGGAAGCTTTTTTATCTTTGCTGATGCAAAAATAGCATTTTCATTTTTTGCTTGAAAAAGAATATAGCCAAAACGAATTTTTACTTTAAAAAGCTCTTCAAATTGCCGCCTTACACCTCCCTGGGGGTTGAAAGTAGGAAGTTGATTTTCGTAGTCCAATAAAAATACGATTTTATTTTCTGATTGAACGTCAGAATATTTTATATTTTTTGCGAGAATTATTTTGTAATTCATAATATGAGTATAACAAAAAAATGCCCCTCCCATGAGGGGCTAGATGTTTTACCATCTGTTTTATCCGTGGTTTTTATTTATTCCATGTTCTCTACAGATATTTTTTATTGATAACTGTATTAGTCGCGGCGTAATTGCTTTTCAGAGATAATACGCTTACTACTGAGGTAAGTTAAGAGGAAGTAGCCACCATAAATTGTTACCAAAAATATTACAGCCATGACTATTGATGGAGCTAATCCATCAGCACCAATAAAGCTAAGAATTTTTATAGCAAATGTCAGACCAAAGATCGAATGGACGATAGCCAAGAAAAGTGGGGCGGCAAAGAATATGGCAATTTGGCGGAAAAGGGCGCGATTAATCATCTTTTCATCTGCACCAAGACGTCTTAATACCATATATTTTTCACGATTATCAGATGATTCAGATAATTCTTTAAGTGATAAAATCGCAGCACTAGAGATGAGGAAGATAATGCCAAGGTATAAACCAAGGAAGATAGCAATAGCCTGAAGACCTACAGACATGGCGATTATCTGATTTTTGGTATATATACTATAAAAACGCGGTGAAGTAATTTTAATATAATCATTTTCGTTGCCAGTAACAATGCGACGTAAGTCTTTATCCAACTGTTCATTTTTATTTTTATCATTTGTTTTATAGTTTGCGACCATGAAATTCTCATATTTTACTAAAGTTTTAGTAACTTCGTCAGAGACAACGAGAATTCCCATATTACCATTCGTATTAGATGGTTCGATAAAACCTTGCTTGGTATTATCAAATTTTGGTGATAAGATTTTTCCGTTTATCTTGATTTTATGTCCATCTTTCAGGGAAATACTGTAAATCTCATCCATTTTTTTGAAGTCAGAAAGAATAAAATATTGATCAGGATCTAATTTATATTGATCGAAGTGATATAGTTTAGCAATCTTATTATAGTCTGAGATTGAGATTATTCTTAAGAGATACATTCCATTAGCGTGGCCGTTAGTCATCTCAGCCATCTTTTGAAGAGATTTTTGGTTTAATACAGCATTGAGATCAAGTCCGCCATCTTCTATCTTTTTGGAAAGTACATAAGTATTAAACGAAGTCTGATCTTTGAGGTTATCCCATAGACTTGGATTGGTTTTAATGATATCCTCGATAGTCGCCCTAGAGTCATTTTCGAACTTGACTGCCATTTCTTGCTTCCAAGCCTTAATAGCAGGACTATCTTTCTCTTCTTCGGAACCAGATTCTTCCCATTTTGAATTATCATTATTCCGGTATGAAGCAACAACGTCGACAGGCGTGGCATATTTAAGCTGTTTTCTGGAAGTTTCACGAATAGATAAACAGCTAGACAAAGTACAGATAGTAATGAAGAGCATGAGACAGATAATACTCATTGAAGCAACGGTGGTATTAATTTTGCTACTAATCTGCTTAAATGTAAAACTATTCAAGTCTTTATAGTAAAGCTTTTTACGTGTTGCAATCAGCTTCATTATAAGGCCTGATAATGACCAGTAGAGTAAGAAAGTTGCGATGGCTCCAGCACCAATTACTTGCCAAAACAGTGCGATCTCTGAGAGAACCTTGAGATAATTGACGGTAACTTGGTAGTAGGCAATGCCTAGAATCGTAGCAGCAAGAAAGAAGATAACTGTACAGATGATAGGATTTTTTAGGCGGACCTTTTCGGACTTACGACTAGCCTGGATTAGATCAATTATCTTAAGTTTATTGATCATGACAGTATTAAAGGCAATCACCAGAAGATAAATTATCCCAAAATAAGCAATAGTTTTTAGACAGGCTTCACCGGAAAAGACAAATTGAAATTTTGACATATCGGCCTCAAACAAATTGGCGACCATTACACTCATTAGTTGTGACAAAATAACACCGAGAGAGAGGCCAGCAACTAGAGAGAGTAACCCAATAAAGAGAGTCTCAAGGAAAAGTAATAGAGATATTTTGCGTTTACTCATACCGAGAGTGAGATAAATAGAAAACTCTTTATTACGCCGTTTAATGAGAAATCTTGAAGCATAAATAATTAGATAGCCAAGAATACCAGCAACAACTAAACTTACGCCCGACAAAACATTTACAAGGAGTTTAACTACATCTTTAGTGGAGCTGCCTAATTCCATCATGGACGTCTGTGTACCGATAGCGTTAAAAACATAAAAAATAACAACGCCGAGGACGAGAGTAAAGAAATAGATGGCGTAGTCCTTCATACTACGAATAATATTTCGAAAAGATAATTTAAAGAGCATCGTTAAGGTCTCCACCTAATAACGTCATGACATTGATAATTTTGTCAAAGAATTCCTTTCGTGAATTCTTACCACGATTAATTTCATTAAAAATCTTGCCATCTTTAATAAAAATCACCCTAGAAGAATAGCTTGCCGTGAAAGCGTCGTGGGTGACCATCAGGATAGTGGCACCGAGCTCTTGATTTAAGTAATCAAAACGTTCAAGTAGCATTCTAGAGGATTTTGAATCGAGCGCACCAGTTGGTTCATCAGCTAGAACTAGTTTTGGATCAGTAATAATGGCGCGGGCTGATGCCACACGCTGTTTTTGTCCACCAGAGAGTTGATATGGATATTTTTGCAAGATATTCTGAATATCCAAATCGGTGGCAACTTTTTTAACACGCGGTTCAATATCAGCGGCTTTAATATTTTGAATAGAAAGAGCAAGTGCAATATTTTCGTAGGCAGTAAGATTATCAAGTAGATTGAAATCCTGAAAAATAAATCCTAGCTCTTCCCTTCGAAAGCGATTGAGTGCGTTTCCCTTAAGCTTTGTTATATCGGTACCTGCCACATAAATATGTCCAGAGGTGACTTTGTCAATGGTGGAGATAAGGTTCAAAAGTGTGGTCTTACCAGAACCACTTGCACCCATAATAGCTACAAATTCACCACTATCCACCTCGAAAGAAATATTGTCAACCGCCTTCGTGATGCTTGAACGGTTCCCATAATACTTCTCGATTTTCTCAATTTTTAGTAATTCTTTCATTTTTTCCTTTCCAACAAGAAGTTCTTGTTGTCTCAAGTTTATAGAATTTCGATTATTCTGTCGTGCTTTTAATATTACAGTTTCTTACATTTTTGTAATAATCATTTTTGGCAAAAACTATCATAATATCCGTATATTGATATTCAGTCGAGCTGATTGAAATTCGATGTCCTAATTTGTCAATCAACTTTTTAACGATATACAACCCCATGCCAGTACTCTTACTGCCACTAGTGTCTGCCATGAGATTTATTTTAGTCTTATCAAAATCATAGGGACGACCGTTTTGTCCAGTGAAAGCCTTTTGAAAGACGCGAGATTGATCAGACGTTGGAATACCAATACCATTATCATATACATGTAGAACAAGTGATCTTGAGGTTTCCTCGCTATAAACCTTAATTTGAGGCGATTTCTTTTTGCGGTATTTTATACTGTTGGCGATGATTTGATTTAAGATAAACTCCAACCACTTTGGGTCGGTTTCAATTATTTTATCTACATTCTCAACCTGAAAGTCAATTCTACTGTTTATAAGGGCACTCTGGTTTTTAAGAGCAACACGTTTAATAATCTCCGAAAGGCTGGATTCTGAAATTTGGTAATCTTTTTCTACGTGCTCAGATCGGACTAAATACAAAATCTGATTAACATAGTCGTCCAGTCGATCTATTTCCGAAAGAAGTAATTGGTTATTTTTATATTTTGTTTGAGTGAGATTTAACCGAAGAGCAGAGATAGGCAATTTTACCTCATGGACCCAAAGCTCAAGATACTCTTTAAAATCTTCAAATTTGATTTTATATTGATTAATTTGGTCAATCATATAACGATTGAGTTCGGAGATCTCCTGATGAAGGAGTTTTTCTTCGTTGGTTATCGGGTCGATTAGTTCATGCACCAAGATCTTTTGATCGAGAGCATCAATTCCTTGATGAATTTTTTTATAAAAACTCGCTTTTCTAAAATAAGCATGAAGAAAGCAAACAATGAAAGTAGAGAGATTAATGAAAATAATAAAGATATTGAATTCAAGAGAGGTTGAAAATACACAAAGAAGATACTCGGTTAGAATAATTGCAAGAAGATTAGCTAGAAGAATATTCAGATTATCCGCGATGTATTCCCTAAATTTCATAACTATTTGGCAAGGATGTAGCCTAGACCCTTTCTAGTTTCAATGGTTGATGTTTCGCCTAACTTCTCTAGCTTGTCACGAAGTCTACTAATATTGACTGTAAGTGCATTATCGTTAATATATTCACAGTTATCCCAAAGCTCTGTCATGAGCTCATTACGTGAAACGATGCGTTCTTGATTATACAAAAGTATACGAAAGATTAGGAGCTCATTTTTCGTAAGTTCAATAGCTTTACTGTTGCTTTTTGTTGAAGAGATGGTACCTTTCTTAAAATCGATTTGTAGATTTCGATAAGTTTTAATTTCTGAAGCAAGGTTGGATCGTCTTAAAATTGCCGCAATACGGAGCAATAAAATTGTAGGGTTGTAAGGTTTAGCAATAAAATCATCCGCGCCATAACTAATAGCAAGCGCTTCATCCATTTCGGTATTACGACTAGTAACCATAATGACTGGTGTATTAAGAACTTTTCTAATTTCACGCACAAAATCACGACCATTAATACCTGGTAAATTAATATCCAGCAGAATAAGGTCTGGCAAAAGTTCTTGAATCTTTTCCACCGAAATATTGTTCATATCCAAAACCAAAGGCACGTAATTTGAGGTTAGTAAAAGCTCCGAAAGTCCTTCCCTGATACCTTTATCATCCTCAATAATTAAAATTTTAAACATTAGCCCTTTCTTTTTTCTTCTTCGTCTCGGATTTTTTCTATCATATCACGAATTTCTGTCACTTTTTCATACTCAAGATTAGCTGCGGCAAGCTGCATTTGTTCGGACATTACTGATAACCGTATTAATCGCGTCGTAATTGCTTTTCAGAAATAATTCGTTTACTACTAAGATAAGTTAAGAGGAAGTAACCGCCGTAAATCAGAATGAGCATGGAAGCGGTGATTGGGATTGAAGCGAGTAATCCACCAGAACCGAATATTTCAATAATACTGGAGGCAAACTTAATACCGAAGATAGAATGGAGAATACCAACAAGAAGCGGAAAGACGAAGAAGATGGCGATTTGAATAAAGAGAGCGCGATTCAGCATTTTATTACTGGCACCGAGTCTTCGCAGGGCAGCGTATTTCTCAATATTATCAGATGACTCAGAAAGCTGTTTGAGGGCAAGAATTGCGGCAGAAGAAATCAAGAAGATAATACCAAGATAAAAACCGACAAAGGTGGCAATGGCCTGCAGACCAATTGAGGAAGTATAAATAAGAATTTTAGTCATAAAACTAAAGGAGACACCGCTTGAACGTTGCTCTTCAGCTTTACTCTTCTCTTTTGTTTTCTGTAAAGCCTCATCCGTAGTATGAACTTCAATTGATAGATTACCAAGATCATAGATTCTACGTAAGTCATTATCGATTTGTTGAGCAGTATGATCTGCACTAGTATTGTAGTCTACTAATAACACACGGCTGCCAATGGTCTGTCCGTAAGCGATTTTATCCGGCACAATTAGAATACCGGTATTAGATTTCATACCAGATGAAGTCACAAAACCTTCGACGTGTTTTTTTGAGGCTGGACTTAGAGCCTGTCCTCGATAATTAATCTGAAAACCTGATGCTAACGACTTGTCGATCGAATCACTCATAGGTTTATAGTCTGCAAGGATTTGATATTGATTGTCACCCAGAGAGATTTCTTCGCGATGGTAGAGTTTTGCTATTTTATTATAGTCAGAAACACGAAGTATTGGTACCGCAGTTTTTGACATAAACTCACCCACTAAACCAGTGAGATACTCAGCTTGGATTGCCTGCTTAAAAGTAAGAGTATGGTCGGCATAGACATTAATTTCAAGATGTTCCTTAATGCTTTTAGCAATTTCCTCGTCTTTCTCTACTAATCTTTGATAGATAGACTTTTGCATGTACTTTTGTGACTCTTTAACCTGTGAATTCCAGTCTTGGTTACTACTGTCAACCGAAGGTCCGTAGCCAGGGCCATTTGGGCCAAAGACGGCATTGTAATCGGTAAGCTCAATGAAGGCATCAACTGGAGTATTATAAGCTAACTCTTTTTTCATAGATTCGTTAATTGAAAAACAGAGTGAAAGAATACTGATAGTCAAAAAGAGGAGAAGACTAATTAGGGACATGGAAACCACAGCGGTATTAATCTTACTGGAGACTTGACGAAAGATAAAAGAATTGAGGCCGCGATAGTAGAATCTTTTACTCCTGGTGAGGACCTCCATGATTAAACCTGAAAATGACCAGAAAAGCAGAAAAGTCGTAATCACACCAATTGCAACTGGCCAGAGGAGATTATTTATACGGTCCATCATTGAAACCTTATCATTAGTAACCCACCAGTAGGCATAGCTTAGACCAAAACTAGCAAGAACAAAAACAATAGCACGGAGTAGCGGGTTCTTTAGGAATGCCTTCTCAGATTTCTTACTACCATGGAGAAGATCAATAATCTTAAGACGACCAACGATTATCGTATTAAATACGATGACAACGAGATAGATGAGACCAAAATAGAGAATGGTGTCAAAGAAAGCTTTTTCGGAAAATACGAACTGAAATTTACTCATATCTGCCTCAAATAGACGTCCGATGAGAATACTGATCAGCTGCGAAGCACCGATACCGACGAGGAGACCAACGGCGAGTGAAATAATGCCGATCATCAGAGTTTCAAAGAAGAGGAGACGTGAAATTTTACGTTTACTCATCCCTAACGTCAGATAAATAGCAAATTCTTTGTTGCGACGCTTGATTAAGAAACGCGAGGCATAGATAATTAGGGCGCCAAGAATAGCTACCACGAGAATACTCATACCAGAAAGGATTTTACTAAGTAACTCGACGATCAACTTCTTAGCGTTATTAAGTTCGAGGACCGCTGCTTGAGATCCGACTGAATT
>CAUUKK010000016.1:0-9511 GCA_963545805.1 uncultured Candidatus Saccharibacteria bacterium | reverse complement strand
CCCAGCGCTTAAAGACTGGTTTAATAACGGTAATTGGAGTCAGAAGCCTGAAAAAGGAACCAATATCGAAAGATTGGCCACGAGAACAGATAGGGGTGATACTCCTTATAATCTGCGTGATTGTGCATATATGGACGATTTTTCTAGGCAGAAAATCGTATTTCCGGCAATTATGTCTCAGGATGCATTTTTTGCAGTTGATAACGATGGATATGTAGTAGTTGCTCCAGGTAATACCCTTATAGGAAATATTGATTTTGATAGTTTACTAATCTATTTATGCTCGGTTGGATATTGGGCATTGAAGCATTTCTATATGGGCGGAGGTATAGAGGGTGAGCTAAAAGTAAATAGATTAATGAAGTTGCCAATCCCGAATAATCTAAATAAGATACAGGCTGTAGATGATATCTATTCCGAACTTGATTTTAGTGAAGAAGAAATAAGACTAATTTCATCATCGTCGAAGTGATAAAAACTGGCTATAGTAGAATCGTTTATCTCTTGATCGAATATTCTTGGCACCGGCAGATTTATTAGAAACTTTTTCTTGTAACGAAAACCACTTTCTCCGAGCCCTCCACCAGCATAGAATGTCTTAAAAATCCAGGCAATAATGGATGAGTTTAAGAACTCGACAAGCTCGGTCAGATGTTCGCCTGATATGACAAAAGCCGTCGCTTCAGGTATAAACCTTTCATTGTCAAGGTAAAATTGCGGTGATCTTACGATTTCGGAGTAAAGGATTTTCTGCTTATTAAAATCGTCCATATATTCTTTTTTAGGATTGTTGTCTAGCTCGAGCCAATGATGCTGTCCGGGGTATTCTGCTCCGATTTTCGGCTTTCCGTTACTGGTATATCTCGCTTGGCCGCGCCTCTTGAGTGCTGTCTCATATTGCTTAAGATGATTGTAAATAGCCGGGTATTTATCAATTTCACGATGAAAATCAAAATATGCTAATATACAATACAACCCAGCCCATTTGTAGTTGTCTTTTTTAATATCGCGTCCTCTTAAAATCGGTCGTATGATAGCATCAGTTTGTTTATATTCTTCAGGCGTCTTACAGTTATCTAGGATTTCATGCCGTTTCTTTCTGTCAACCACAAATGCCTCATTACATCCAGTTTTTATTCCGTAGCTGATCGAAATAGCCCAATCTTTTAGCGGAGTTCCATATGTCTCTACTTTGCGCTTAATGCTTTGTTCGATCTCTGATAGAATAATCCAGCTTTCGTTTAATTCAAATGAGCTATTTATCGTATTCTGTCTAATAAAATCGCTCAAATCTTTTCGATATGCTTTTTGTGTTATCGTGACAGACCTTATAGGATCAGTATATGCCTTCTTCTTTAAGACAAGTATATCCGTATCCACAGTTGCACTCTCAAAAACACCGCCACCTAAATCAATAAGAAGAACTGGCTGAGTATTTTGGATAAAGAAATTCCTTAAACTTTCACCATATCCAGCTCTCATCCATTTATTGCTTGTAATAAAAGTTAAGATGCCATTATCCTTGAGCGCTTCAATATATCTCTCGAAGAAAAGCCCATATAAATCACCCCGAGCCGCATAGGTTTTGAAGTTTAACGGAAGATATTTAACTCGTGCGATATCTTTCATTTTTTCGAGATGGACATATGGTGGATTACCTATTACTATATCGAATTTATCAACGCCAAACATGTATTTCGAGTCGAAGAATTCCGCCGGTCGCTGGTTCTTAAATGGATCAAATGATTTTAGCTGATTCTCACGCTTATCATCAAGCATACTAGTTTGAGGCGAAGTAAGCTTATAATACTCCTTCTTCCATGTTTCCTTCATCTCAGGTTTTCGAGCGTTAAAGAATTTTTCTCGGACATTAGTCATCTTCTCCTGTAATGCCGGGTCAGACCATAAACCCACTGACTTCTCTAGTGGAATAAGGCTATCTGCACATACGAACTTAAAGTCGAGGTTTGGGAGGGGATCTATCTCACCCATATCATCAACAATAATCGCTAACCATGCACGCAAACGAGAAATTTCTACCGCCATAGG
The DNA here is from genome assembly GCA_963545805.1 of uncultured Candidatus Saccharibacteria bacterium. Taxonomy (GTDB): domain Bacteria; phylum Patescibacteriota; class Saccharimonadia; order Saccharimonadales; family Saccharimonadaceae; genus Nanosyncoccus. The sequence goes on along the minus strand of CAUUKK010000016.1, from coordinate 7,462 downwards.
CTCAATATCGACACCAAATATAGTGTTCTGTATAATATTCATTTTAGTTTGATATAGATCAAAGCGCGAGTCAAGACGCTCGTAAGTCTTCGTCAAAAGTTGAAGCATGCCCATAGGAAATGCACCAGAGCCGCAAGCTGGATCAAGGACAGCTAACGAATCTAAGATACCAACAACTCTCGGTATAAACTTAGTCATATTTTCAAATGGCCAAAGATCTCTCTTCGCATTACTATGCGCGGTCTCCCATTCGTAATCTGGCAAATCAAGAAGTTTATCTACGCCAGAGTTGTACTTCTCGTCACCTAACTCATTATATAGATATTGCCGTAACGATTCTTTGCACATATATGTGACAATTTCGCGAGGGGTATAGAATGCACCTTTTGCTTTGCGAGCCTGCTCACCTGTATCAGTACGCTGTTCAGCTAACAATGACTCGAATACACGACCGAGCATCTCAGGATCAATAGCTACCTGCTCATAATCCGGACTGGATTCGTCTGTCGTGAAATTATATTTATTGAGATGATCAAATAAATCAGCAAAATACGTGGCAGGAAAGCTCGTTTCTTCAAATTGCCAGTCGTTATCGTGTGCGTCAAAAAGGCCACCGTTCAAATAAGGCGTATTTAAATCGCCGTTCTTACGCGCGTAAATAGGAGTATTTAATGTCTGGAAAAATAATGACTTAAGAATCGAATTATAGTACTTTGTCGAATCATTGATATCTTGTGGAAAATAACGGTCTTCATTGGAAATGACACCTTTCTTACGCAAAAACCAGATAAAGAGCAAACGCCCTAAAAGACGACTAGAGAATAATTTTGCATCATCATGATTCTTGCCGCATTTAATAAGATGTTGATAAAGAATAGTAAACTCTCGTGCTATGCCTTCATAGAACTTCTTATTAACCTCACTAAGAGCCATTGAATCCCAAAGCACTGTATGTAGGGCTTTTCTAGATGATAAAGCCAAAGAACCGGCAATCTTATTAAGAATCTCTTCTTGTGTATGTGTAAGCCGCTCAGAAAACTCCATGACGCGTAAATTACCACGCTCACTAACAACCATAAGAAGACTCTTTGCGTCCTTCTTCAAGAAGAAATCTATACCTACCTTATAGTTATCGTTCGCGGTAGTATCTCCATCTTCCCAGTTCGGAGTTAGCATTACTCCAGCTGATATACGCGCTTTAGTAGAGTTATCGTTAAGCCAATAGAACTTCATCTCGCATATATCAGATTCGTACAGCTTGATTGCGAGCCTTTCGTCTGGATAAATAGGATGGAATGAAAACCATTCTGCAACCTTTTGATTTCGAAAACTATTCGTAGAAATTATTTCTTCAAGGGCGTCTTCCCCCTGTCTCAAGTTAGTCACGTCCGGGTTTAGAATCTTGATTATTTCATTAGCAACTCCAACGGCGGTCGTTAAAGCCTTGACTTTATCACTGGCAGACTCCAATGACTTTGATTTTTCATGTAGTTCTATGATCTTATTTTTTAAAGCTTCGTGACTCACAGTTTGTTTTCCTTAGTGTAATATAATACGTCATTTACGGAGTCAACAACCGTGTCCTCCGCTTCCATTTTCGATAACTCGTCAATTAATTTATTGAAACTCCGTATTGTTGGTATATTTACGAAATTATCTTCTTTGAACTCGCGATTTATCTCACGAACTAGTTTTTCAAACTGACGCTTATGTCGCGAATCTCTTAGATTTCTCTCAATAATAGCTCGCACAGGGATTTCTCCTGGCTCTCTATACTTCGTTTCCATAAGCTCAACCGCACGCACCTTACTTGGCGTGAGAGTATAGATACTATCATTACTTTCGGCGCGCCTTTTAGCTGTTCTTGAGGCACGATTGGCGATAGCTTGCCTATCAGTGCGGATTTTATCTAGCTTACGCTCATTATCATCAGGCGTAGTCTTAATAAAGTCTAAGGCTTCTTGTTCATCCAATATCTCGGTTACGTATGGCTCGACAGGCTCGCTTGACGTGAAGAATGTTTGAGTTATTGGTTGATTCGTAATAGAAGTTTTACCAATTGCTTTCTGTAAGCTAATCACGCGACCATACTCAAACGAAGATTTATGTGGCAAATAAGACCATTTTCCCATTGGAATTTTTTTAATTCTTTCAATCTCTTTGTCGTCAGTATTATTTAAATAATTCCTCAAGACAAACACATGATCATTAGTCCAAGATAGGATATCGTCATCTTTATCGAGATCCTTCATGGTCTCAGTTGCGACTTTTCCATCATTTCCATACAGATTCTTCATACTCTCAACGAACTCTATAGGATTAACATCATCATTGCTTAAGACACCCTGGTCAAGGCCGACCGAGTTTTTAATGGTTGAAATTTTATTTTCAAGACGAGAAACTAATCTAAGATAAAGCTCAATGTGATCCTCCGGAGTCATATTTGAAATCAATACCTTTGAGAAGCTGGAACCAAGACGATTAATACGGCCGTTTCTTTGAATCATACGAACCGGATTCCAGTGTAGATCATAATTAACCAGTATGGCTGCATCTTGCAAGTTCTGACCTTCGGAAAGAATATCTGTTGCGAATAGAAAATCAAGTTCTTTTTCATCGTCCTTGAGCTTATATTTCTTCGAAATAGGCGAAAATCTCTTCGTTATTGCATCTACCTTAGAGTTTTGTCCAGAAACAAACTCAGCCCGATCCAAGACGTCAATCTCATCTCCTAAAACATATCGTAGATTATCCTTTAGATAATTTATAGTATCAGCGAAGAAGCTAAAGATTAGGACTTTTCTGCCATATTTACCAGTACTGATTAGCTGATTGATATCCTCCACGAACCTTACCATCTTCGTATCCTGCTGACCAGCGAGCATAGAAAGACATCTATCCATAAGATCGCAAATTACTAGGTCTCTATTTGAATCTGTGCGCAATTGCTCAACATTATACTTGTTACTGTCAGCAACTTTTCTTTCGATACCTCTCCTTTTTAGCTCTTCAGGCGAAGTGCTTTCTCCAAGTTCTTTTACGAATTCTTCGTAATCATCGAAAGCTCTCTCTAAATCTTCTCCATATTCATTTTCTAGAATGGAAATATCTTTAAATGAAATAATATAGCCTTTATCCAGATACTCTATAAATTTTTCTAAGCGTTGCTTATATTTGTTTACTGATTTCGCAAGAGAAAAAGTCGAAGACTCAAGACGCTTCAGCCATGTAACCTGCAACATATTGTGGACCGCCAATTGGATATTAATAGTCCTAGATATATCACCTTTGGAGTTGGCGAGGAGCGCCTTTAGCTCCGCAGGAGTTTTTCCATAGTATTCATGTCTATATACTTCCGCACGATATGGTGTGAAACCTAAAAGTGTAATTAACTGGAACATATTAGGAATTACGCCCATAACTTCTTCATTGGAGACATATTCTGCCGCAAAATCTAATGGATGCTTCGAACGTTGCGTTTCGAGCGTGATGGCATCAACGTCGATTTTCCTTGCTTCTACGCCATTTAATCTTGCTGTCTCAACATCGATATTCCTAGCAATTGCTGATGAAATATCTTCTGGGAATGAATAGCTAGCATTCTTAACATCGCTTTGAGGAAAGTGACGAGCTTCACCATCTTTTGTTACCAACGATCCTTCCGCTTCAACGCCTTGGCGCGTAGAACGAACTAAATATCTGCTAATGCCACTAATAAGCGTCTGCTTGTAGTCGTCCCACTTAAAATCTTCTTTATGTTTCGATGCCTTCTGAATATTTGCCAGAGCATCAAAGAAATCAATCGTTTGTATGCGATTGTTGCGATCTTTAAATGGAACCATAACTGAGTCAAGCGAGCCTTTAAGGCCAAGACGAATAAGGCTTACTAGATCGTTAAGTGAGTTATTGATAGGCGTAGCTGTGAGCATGAGAACTTTACTCGATTGATTGTCGAGAAGCCATTCAAGAATACACTGATGACGCTCGCTACCTTCACTTCGTAAATTATGAGCTTCATCTATCACAAACAGATCGACATTCGCTTTAAGCTGACGGTAGTCCTCAGCCTTTTGCTTAATCAAATTAATATCCTGCTGAGAAATTAGCTGGTAATCAAAGCCCTCGCTCAACTTAAACACATTTCGCAAATCATCTCGCCATTGGTCTTTTAACGAAGCAGGAACGATTACGACGATCCTGTTTTTTCCTAAGCTAATATAGTGACTAATAACAGCACCCGCAGTAATAGTCTTACCGAGACCTACGGAGTCAGCCAAAATTGCCATCCCCATCTTTTCGAGCTTATTGATTAAGATACTGGCGTTTCTATTCTGATATTTATAGAGGATATCTTGCGAATTAGAATCTAATTCAGGAAGCTTAATCATCTCATCTGGAAATACTTCCATTAATGTCTTGATGTATATATCATATGGCCCAAAAGTAAGATCACCAACAGGACTGTCACGCAAAATCTGAGAAAATTCTCCAGACCAAGGTTCTACATGCTCCGAACTCCAAAAAGAATCAAACCAGCTAAGATGTCCGTGCTGCTGTTGCTCATTTAATGGTTGGTATGATACGATTCTAGGTTCGGTTTCGACAGCGTTGAGTTCAGCATTTCCGCCACTCTCAATTAAATTTAAGCCCTTACTAGTAAAATTACTAGAGCCGATAATTCCTACCGGAGATTCTGAATCATAGGTACCAAAAATATATGTCTTTGCATGCAAAAAAGGCTTTCTACATACACGAACTTCTAATTTTTTATCTTCTACTAGTTTTGCTAAAGCACGCGCTGTCTCGCGAAGCTTTACTAAATTCTCTCTATCTGCATTCCTAATACTCTCAAGATCAGAAGCGATATCCTGTTCTGGAAAATTCTCATACAGATTGCTAATGTTTAGTTTTTTAGAACTAAACGGTTCTGCGCCAATTAATAGGCGAATTGACTCGTAATCCTTAATCTCATCTATAATTTCAAGAGTCCCTGCAAGATCCCAATAGCCAGTAGCGATTGAAAGATGCTTATGTTTTGGCGCTTCCTCCCTTAAAACCTCCGCCAAAGATTTTTTTTGGTTATCGAGAATCTTCGGTATCATGTCATACATTTTATCATATTTGAACATCAAAGCATAGAGACGATCATATAAGGTTTAGTATTTTTCCAATACTTCATAAGGAATTTTTGTAAGACTTTAGAATATGTCGGAGTACGAATAAGTTGGTATGCGAAAAACCGATAGACCACATCAGGATCCATCTTGAACTTGCTAAAATCGCGGTCTCTTCTTTTTGCCTTTTTATTGAGCACGATAGAAAGTTGCTGAAGCTGTTATTCGGCTTCCATATTCAAATTCATCAGAATACCAACCAACCATTGCATTAAACTTATTACTATTTGGACCTTTTATTATTTTCCCAGACTTTGCGTCCAAATAATTAACAGTTTTCTTCCCATAAAATGATCTAATCATAGATTCGGGAAAATATTTATGACTTTCCTTATAGGTTCATAATCTTATTTTGACAACTCCCGTATTTCATTGTATAATATCAACATTGGGTATTTTCCCACAACATAAGGAGGGGTTTATGAGTACTTTAAAGATTAACCTAGCGAATTTCTTCGCAAAACAGTCCTGTTCTGCCTGGCAGAAAAACCGGATCGTCCGGAAACTCTGCCGCGACACCTATCGTCTCATCATGGAGACCGGCGCCACAAACTATCCGTACGCAAACTCTGATTTTGCAGACTGGCCGGAATCTGATGGCGCTTCCTACACGCTCGTCACCGATTCATGTAACTTTGTTATCCGTCACAGCGCCAGCTACATCGCCTGGATGATGAAGAAGCATTGCGGTGGTTGGCCGAAACTCCCGGTTCCCGGTGAACGCAAGCCTGGAGAACACAACTTTGATGCCAAGCACTGGAACGAAGTCCTTGAATTCAATGGCTGGCAAGAGTTATCTGAGTATGAATGGCCGGAAATGGCAGCCGGAAGCGACGACACTCACTACATCGGCATTATGCCTGGCGAAGGAGAATTTGGTCAGCTCGTCTGGCTTGTCGACGCCACTGAAGGCGACAACAATACGCCAGCCGAGTGGTATGTCTGGACTTACCAGGATCTCAGGAAGCAGAATCTCACGCTCCCGGTTGCCACCACCTCAAACATCATCTGGTATCGCGAACCCGATCACGGCAAAGAGAAAGTCTGAGCATCCACAAAAGACATAGTACCAGGAAAGCTTAATGATTCGAAGAATCTAACAAGCTCGAAATTCGCAAAAAAATCAGCACCCCTCTCCGGAGGGGTGTTTTTTCAAGACCCTGCAACAAACTGACTATAAATTCTCACGCTTATCTATTATAATAACCATATGAATAAACCAGAACTCGATCAGGAAGCCAAACTCAACCAGCGCCTCTCCGTTATCAAAAAATATTACGATCTCGACGCCCTCCTCGCACACGGCACCAAACAACAAGACATCGCAAAATACTACAGAAAGTCCGATTTTTTCTATAATCACGTCCACTCTGGCGGTGGTGGCAACATCCACATGGCTATCTCTAGCGACCAAACCTTCAATCGAGCCGACTTCAAAAGACAAGCTGAATATGTTGCAAAATTCATCAAAAGTGGCAACAAAGTTCTCGAGGTCGGTGCCGGCCAGCTCAGTAATACTCGGTACCTCGCTGAACATTTCCCAGATGTTTCATTCACTGCACTCGACATTCCAAACCGTAACTTTCTCAAAAATAAAGTCCCAAAAAACGTCACCCTCATCGAAGGCGATTATCACAACCTCAAAAATCTCGAAGATAATTCTTTTGACGTAGTTTTTGGCGTCGAAACTATCTGCTATAGCCAGAATAAACAGCTCGTCGTCAGTGAAATTATGAAAAAGCTTAAACCAGGCGGCACTTTTATCACGTTTGACGTTTTTGAACCAAAACCAAGATCCGAAATGTCCGATTTTGAAAAAAGAATTTCCAGCATTACCCTGGCCGGTATGCGCGTCACCGATCTCGATCAGTGCATTGGTGATTTTAAAAAATACCTCGAAGAAGCAGGTGCCAAAGACATTGAAATCACCGATCTCACAGAAAATATCATGCCAAACTTAAAGCGCCTCGCCAAAATCTCCCGCCTCTATTACACCCATCCACTCCTTCTCAGAGTTCTCAAAACCGTCCTCGCCGAAGATGTCACGATAAATAGCGTCACTGGTTTCCTCATGGACCTAACTTTTGATGGCAAAAATATTCACGCCTACTATCGCGTCACTGCCAAGAAATAAAAACTCAAACTAGGCCGCCCCACAAACAATATCCACAAACGGAATCCGACAAACAATAACTCTTTTACAATATCCACAAACGGGATCCAACAAACAATAACTCTTTCAAGATCATTAATAAAAAGCATGAAAAAGCCCCGACAGTTGTCGGGGC
>CAUUKK010000015.1:0-10396 GCA_963545805.1 uncultured Candidatus Saccharibacteria bacterium | reverse complement strand
CCGAGCTGAATCAGGTATGGTTCGTAATAGTCCTCGATGGTTGTAGTTTCATCGCCGGTGAGGGCGGCGATAGTAGTAAGGCCAACGGGACGATCCTCGTAATTTTCAAGCATTAATTCCAACATATTACGGTCGGCAGGATCAAGGCCCAGTTCATCAATCTCAAGAAGAGCTAGGGCACGAGTGGCGGTTTCAGGATCAATAATGCCGTCTCCATTCACGTCGGCAAAATCACGTACACGCTTAGTAAGACGATTGGCAATACGAGGAGTGAGGCGAGAGCGAGTGGCGAGAAGGGCCGTAGCCTCAGGCTTAATTTCAGTATTTAAAATGGCGGCAGTACGTGAGACAATCTGCTCAATTTCTGGAACCTTATAATATTCTAGACGGTGTGTGATGCCGAAACGATCACGAAGCGGGCCAGCAAGAGAACCAGTACGGGTGGTGGCGCCAATGACGGTAAAATGAGGGAGGTCAAGACGGACAGAACGAGCGGCCGGACCTTTACCAATAACAATATCGAGCTTGTAGTCTTCCATGGCCGAATAAAGAATCTCCTCAACTGCACGACGCAGACGGTGGATCTCGTCAATAAAAAGAACGTCGCCATCTTGAAGGTTGGTGAGGATAGAGGCGAGATCACCAGCACGCTCAATGGCAGGACCAGAGGTGACACGAAGATTGGCACCAAGTTCATGCGCGATGACGTTAGCCATGGTGGTTTTACCAAGACCTGGAGGGCCATATAGTAAAACATGATCGAGCGAAGTTCCGTCGGCACGTTTCTTAACGGCGTCGATGGCAATTTTAAGGTTGCGCTTGAGGCGTTCTTGCCCCACATACTCCTGAAAACTAGTCGGACGTAGACTGACTTCAATCACCTGCTCTTCAGTATCATCTTGATGCGAGACATTATCAATTACGCGTTCAATTGCCATGGTCGTCCTTTCTTCCGGGTTACTCTTTTATCTGCTGGCGCTAGAGGGTTCTGTATTATATAATATATTGTAACATCTATGTTTAACTAAAGGAGGATTATATGTCTGATATTGATACCGAGACTTTTAAGAATAGTAAGACTTATTTGAATTTACAAACCGCTTTTGCCGGCGAGGCGCAGGCTAGAGTAAAATACCAGTTTTACGCTTCTCAGGCCAAAAAAGAAGGCTATGAGCAGATCTCTGCGATTTTTAATGAAACCTCAGATAATGAAAAAGAACATGCAAAGCTGTGGTTTAAATACCTTCACGGCGGAAAAGTGGGCGACACGAGAAGTAATCTTGAGGCGGCAGCAGCTGGTGAAGATTACGAATGGACAGAGATGTATGCCGAGTTTGCAAAAATAGCACGCGAAGAAGGCTTCATCGAGATTGCAACCAAGTTTGAAGGCGTGGCGGCGATTGAAAAAACCCATGAAGAGCGTTATTTGAAGCTAATGAAGAATATTGATGATGATATTGTCTTCAAATCGGATAAGGTGACAGTCTGGAAGTGTCGTAACTGTGGTTATACTTTTGTGGGTGAAGAAGCGCCTGAAGTTTGCCCAGTCTGCGCTCACCCTCAGGCCTTCTTTGAGATTCGCGCAATTAATTACTAAAAGTGTATTAGAAAATAAGCCTCACGTGGGGCTTATTTTTTGTGATAATGTGTCGAGAAGAGAGTGAAACAACTGATGATGTTGCAGGAGAGGATTTTATTATTCCCCAAGATGCATTAGTGAGTGGGTAATGGCGGCGGCAAGAGCATCGGCGGCATCATCTGGTTTTGGCACTTCGGAGAGATTTAGGTGAAGCTTAACCATTTCCTGCATTTGTTTTTTGTCGGCACTACCGTAACCAGTCATGGTCTTTTTAATTTCGTTTGGCGTGTACTCAAAGGTAGGGAGATTGTGTTGCTTACAAACAAGCAGAGCGACACCTCTGGCCTCGGCGACAGATATGCCTGTGGTGATATTTTTAGTAAAGAAGAGTTTTTCAATACTAACGCAGTCAGGCTGGTCTAGTTTAATAATTTCATGCAATGACTCATAGATATCGAGGAGACGCTCCTCAAGAGGGGTGTGGGCGGGAGTAGTAATTACACCATTATCAATCATCTTAGCACGCCCAGTGGTGCGACCATTTTGCTGCTTAATCTCAATAACACCAAAGCCGCAGATACCAGTACCAGGGTCAATTCCTAGAATGCGCATGGATTAGTTCCCTGATTTTTGAGAAGCTGGAGTGAGATTTGTTTGGTGAAAATTTTAGTATTATTATTCATCTGGTGATATATTTATTCGTTAACATATTGGATTAATGTGGTGCGAAGGTCTTTGACAGGAATAACGAAGGGATCGCGGATAGTAGCGGGGGCGATGGCGTGTTTAAATCCAAGCTTCTTTGCTTCATTGATTCGCTGATCGGGACGGAAGGCGGAACGGATTTCACCACCAAGTCCAACCTCACCAAAGACTACATAATCTTCGGAGAGCTTACGGCCGGCAGCGGCAGAGGCGATAGCAAGACAGACTGCAAGGTCGGCGGCAGAATCTTTGATTTTGATACCACCAACCACGTTTAAGAAAATGTCTTTGTCACTGAGATTTAACTTAGTGCGCTGTTCGATGACGGCAATGAGGAGATTGAGGCGATTAAGATCGAAACCAGAAGCGGCGCGTTTAGGATAACCAAAATTAGTGGTCGTACAAAGCGCCTGAATCTCAACCAAAAGTGGACGAGTGCCTTCCAGGGTGGCAAGAATGATCGAGCCATCAGTATTTTGACGCTCGGCGAGCAGAGCGGCGGAAGGATTCTGCACTTCGCTTAAGCCTTTTTCATTCATTTCAAAAATCGCGGCTTCGGAGGTGGGGCCAAAACGATTCTTCACGGCACGAATGGTTTTAAAACCACCATAACGATCACCCTCGAAATTAACGACCACATCAACAAGATGCTCCAAAACCTTTGGACCAGCAAGAGTACCCTCCTTAGTGACATGACCAACAATAATCACAGCGGTGTCTGTGGATTTGGCGGCCTGGATGATGAGATTGCCGGCGTTGGTAATCTGAGAGACGGTGCCGGGCGCGGAGGAAATTTCATTGATGGCAAGAGTCTGAATTGAGTCAACGATAACAAGATCAAACTCACCCTCACGGATAGTCTTGGCAATATCATTACCAGAGGTAGAGCTGGCAAAAACTAACTTATCAGAATCAGCGCCGAGACGAGCAGCACGCATTTTGACTTGACTGGCCGATTCTTCACCGGAGACATAAAGTACCTGATGTTTTTTGGCAACTTCAGCACAAATTTGCATTAAAATAGTGGACTTACCGATTCCCGGTTGTCCGGCAAGAAGTGTGACGGAACCGCGTAGAATACCGCCACCAAGGACTTCATTGAGGCCGGGAAATTCAGTTTTGAGACGCTCCTTGTCGCTGGCGACTGTGATTTCATTGATTTTGGTGAATTTAAGAAGTTGGCCACTAGTCTTAGCCTGCGAGATGGCATTTTTTCCACTAGTTTCACTAACCACAAGATCTTCAATGATGGAATTCCAGGCATCACAGTTATTACAATGACCCGCCCACTTTGAGTATTTAGCTCCACAATTCTGACAGACAAACTGGCTAGTGTTTTTTCCCATACTAAAATTATAGCAGGCTTTAGTGGTAAAATAAATTTATGATAAGAGAGTTAATTGACGAGTACTTAGCGCTTTATCCGGAAGAGACAGAGGATTTAATGGCGGCAAAGAAGCTGGCCGAAAAGGCGGGGATGGATGAAGAAAGGATCTTTGATAGAAAAAACTCGGATGGCCATTTTACGGCTTCGGCTTTTATTCTCTGTCCTGGTCTTGGTAAGATTTTACTCTTAAAACATAAGTTGTTAGAAATTTTGTTACAACCGGGCGGACATATTGAAAAAGAGGATGCTACGCCATTTGCAGCAGCACTACGAGAGCTTGAAGAAGAGACAGGATGTCTTGATTTAGATAAAATAAACTATCTCGCAGTTCTGCCAGATGACCCACTGGTGCCTTTTCATATTAATACTCATGAGATTCCAGAAAACTCCAAAAAGGGTGAGCCAGCACACTTGCATCATGATTTTGGTTATTTGTTTGACATAAATGAGATACAAGAAATAACAATCGATCTAAATGAATCTGATGGTTTTCAGTGGGTTGACCTGGAAGAGTTCTATAAGCAACCCCAATTTACGGCAATCGCCCCGAAGGTGAAAAAGTTCTTAGCAGAAAATCGTGTATAATATGGGTATGGTTGAACAAAAAACAAAGAGGGGATTTACGATTATTGAATTGGTGGTGGTAATCTTTTTTGCTTCCCTGTTACTTGTGCTATTCTTCTTACAGAAGCTGAATTTGGATGCAATGCACCGCGATGAACAGCGCAAAGAGGCGATTAATGCCATGTATTATGCACTTGAGGAGGGTTTCCACGCAAAGAATGGATACTACCCTGAAAAAATTTCTGAGGAGAATTTGACGGTGATGGACCCAAGTCTGTTTACGGATCCAGGTGGGGTAAACTTGGGGCGTGAAGGAAGTACATACTCTTATGAAGCAGCGAACTGCTCTAATGGAAAGTGTAAAGAATACACTCTAAAGGCACAGATGGAAAAAGAGGATACCTACATCAAGAAAAATAGAAGCTAGAAACTTTGAAAAATATCCACCGAGTTGGTGGATATTTTTTATTACTTTTCGATGACTTGGTCGATGATGCCGTATGCTTTGGCTTCTTCAGCGGACATCCAATTATCGCGATCCATATCTTTGATGACCTGAGCGACAGTTTTACCAGTATTCTTTGCCATAATCTCAGCGAGGCGCTTCTTCAAGAAAATACCTTCCTTTAACATGATTTCCTGATCGGTGATTTTACCTTCGGTGCCAGAGCTTGGCTGATGAATCATAACGCGAGCATTTGGCAGAGCAAAACGTTTGCCCTTGGCGCCGCAGCTGAGTAGCATAGCCCCCATGGAGGCTTGCAGGCCAATGCCGATAGTCTGAACATCTGGCTCAATATAATTCATGGTATCAATAATAGCAAGACCATCATAAACTGAACCGCCAGGAGAGTTAATGTAGAGCTTGATATCCTTCTTAGGATCCTCGTGGGCTAGGAAGAGTAATTGCGCGATGACAAGATTAGCGGTATGGGAATTCACGTCTTCACCCATAAAGATAATGCGGTCGTTTAAGAGGCGCGAATAAATATCGTACGATCTTTCACCGCGATTAGTGGTCTCGATAACAGTGGGAACGAGATAGTCGTTTGCTTTATTTAATTGATTTTTCATATTACTCCTTTATTTATTAACTATTAGACAAACCCTTATCGACTTTAGGAATGGAATTGGAATTAATTTGATCAATAAGTTCATTATTATGATAGATGCTTTGATTATATTTTGCGATCTCTGAGTTAAGCTCCTCGATTGCCTGCTTTAGCTGATCATACTCTCGATTGAGTGCGTCAATACGAGAAACAATGGATTGACGTTTAGTATTAAAATCGGATTGACTACTGAAATCACCGCGAGCGGCGCGTGAATTGAAGTCGGAAATTACTTCATTTAACTGCTGCTTTTGAGTTTGATATTCTTTGGTTTTATTTTCTATGGATTGCTTTTTAGCTTCAATAGATTCTTTGAGGCGATCGGTCTGGCGCTGAAGCTCGGTAAAGACATTATGATATTTTTCGTTAAATTTAACAATTGCCTGCCGATCTATAAAGTATCTTTGATAATAGCGTTCGAGTGGAGCCGGAAGATTTTTTACTTCGGTGCCAAGACGAGAGTGAAGCTCATCATGAAATTCATCCGATCGATAGTTCTGCATCGAAACACGGAGATCAGAATCGGCAGGAAGTTGATCGTAAACCGACTGAAGTTGAGAGTTTAGGTCATTTTTCTCCCAAAAAAGCAGGCGATGATAAGCGGCATGCAACATTTCATGGGCAGTAGTCACTTCACGAACACCGGGGAGCTCAGATGAATTTACATTATAGACATAGAGGCGATCTTGATCTTCACGATAGCAACCAAGGACATAGATCTCCTGGCTGTGGCTATTACAATTTTGATTGAAACTAGACTTTTCCTGCAATTCTGGATGAGTGGCACGAAGGATGAGCTTCGCACGACTGGTTAGATTGAGAGAGGAAGCGATAGTAGAGAGATCGCCGGTTAGGGCATAATCTCCTGCTTTGAATTCATCTTGAAAAGCATAGGCGCAAAGAAGGGTAGCCACAATAAAAATGATGAAGAGGAGACTACCAAACCTTGCGCGATGCTTCATAGATTATTTTTCCTTCTTTTCAATTTCTAGCGTGAGTTTATCATCTTTAAGATCGACAACAGCGATTTCACCTTTTTTGATCTTCTCAGAGATGATGGCGTCGGAGATGATAGATTCAAGATGATCCTCGATGGCACGGCGAAGTGGACGGGCACCATTCTTTGGGTCGAAGCCTTTTTCGATGAGAAATTCAGAAGCTTTTTTGGTGAGTTTTAGACCAAATGACTTAGTGGCAAGACGCTTCTTGAGGTCTGAGATCATATTGTCAAAAATTTGCTCAACTTGCTTCTTAGTCAAAGCGTGGAAGACCTCAATGGCATCAAGACGGTTAATCAACTCAGGGCGCATAGATTTCTTGAGAGCCTTCATGGCAGCATTCTTACTGGCCTCATATTCTTCTTCGATAAATTTATCGCTCTTTTTGTCTTTATTACCAAAACCGAACTCAGCATCATCATACATTTCATCAGCGCCAAGGTTTGAGGTGAGAATAATAATAGTATTATTGAACTTGATATGATTACCCTGACCATCGGTTAAAACGCCGTCCTCTAAGACCTGGAGTAACATATTGAAGACTTCAGGATGAGCCTTCTCGATCTCATCAAAGAGAACGACGGAATATGGATGACGACGAACGGCTTCGGTGAGTTTACCGCCATCATCATAACCGACATAGCCAGCTGGAGCGCCAACAAGACGAGAAACATTATGTTTTTCACCAAATTCAGACATGTCAATCTTAATTAATGAATTATCACCACCAAAGACCTCGCGTGCGATAACACGGGCGAGCTCAGTCTTACCGACACCAGTTGGTCCCATGAATAAGAAGGAACCGATTGGACGTTTTGGATCACTGATGCCAGAGCGTCCTCGGCGAATAGCTTTGGCGACAGCCCTAATAGCTTCTTCTTGACCGATCACAGCTTTATCTAGGTGTTTTTCGAGATCGGTGAGCATTTTCATCTCAGAGCCGTGGACCTTAGAGACAGGAATGCCGGTTTTTAAGCTAATGGCAGTAGCGAGGTTTTCCTCGGTGAGAACAGGAGATACCTGATCATTAACACCAGCTTTTTCAAGTTTTTCAATCTCTTCATCAATTTTGGCTACACGAGTCTTATAGAGTGCTGCTTTTTCAAAATCCTCAGCTTCGGCGGTCTCTTCAATTTTCTTCTGAAGATCTTCACGCTCAATTTTAAGCTTCTTATATTCACCACCACCTTTTTTATCAGCCGCAACCTTAGCGATAGCACTGGCTTCATCAATAACATCAATAACCTTATCTGGCATAAAACGGTCATTAATATAGCGCTTGGACATATTAATTGCGGTATCTAAAATTTCATCCGGAATAATCACACCATGATGTTTTTCGTAATGAGATTTGACACCTTTCAAGATACGTAGAACAACAGTATCAGTAGGTTCCTCGACGATGACAGTTTGAAAACGGCGAGAGAGTGCCTTATCTTTTTCGATGGTTTTACGATATTCATCCATAGTAGAGGCACCGATTAGGCGAATATGACCACGTGCTAGGGCAGGTTTTAGAATATTAGCAGCATCAAGACTACCTTCGCCAGAACCGGCTCCTGAGAGGAGATGAATCTCATCAATAAAGAGAATGAGATCTTTATTGCCGGAAGCTTCATCAATAATACCTTTAATGCGCTCCTCAAACTCACCGCGGAACTTAGTACCAGCCACAACAGAACTGAGGTCAACCTGGTAGATACGTTTGCCAATTAGGCTACCAGGAACTTCATTTTTAACAATGCGAGTGGCGAGACCCTCGACGATGGCAGTTTTACCAACACCGGCTTCGCCGATGAGAACAGGATTTGACTTGGTGCGACGACAAAGAATGGTAACGGTACGTTCAATTTCCTGATCACGCCCAATGACGGTATCAAGTTTTCCCTGCTTGGCCATTTCAGTGAGGTCTTGGCCATATTTGGTCAGCCATTTTAATGGAGCCTTACGAGTGAAGCCAGCTTTTTTCTGGTCAACCTTGGCATCTTCAGCCTGTTTTTCGGTATATTCCTCGATGGCATTAGTAAGACTATTTAAATCCACTTTGAGACCCTGGAGAATAAGACTGGCACGAGAGTTCGGTTGGCGTAAGAGAGCGTAGAGAATATGCTCAGTGCCAATGATCTTGATCCCCTGTTCTTTAGTGAAATTGGCGGCCATACGGAGAGTAAGAACCGCAGCTTCAGAAAGAGACATCATGGCCATCTGGGAACCTGGAACTTCAACAGCAGTATGGTTGATTGTTTTTTCGACTGACTCGAGATTAATATCCTCGTCCGCAAGGAAGCGGGCACCAGTACTGGTATCCTGAGAGAGGATACCAAGGAGAAGGTGTTCTGTACTCATGTAGCCGTTATTATAACGCTTGGCATAATAATCAGATTTCTGGAGTGCAAAACGGGCATTCTCGGTCAAATTATTCATAATTTCTGTAAAATCATCTTGCATAGTTCTATTGTAAAGCAAAAACTAGCACTGTCAAGTCAAGAGTGCTAATTTATGGCCTCTAAACCTGGGAGCGGGAGGCCAAGGAGAAATTCGAGACTGGCACCACCACCAGTAGAAATTAAGCTATATTCGAGAGGACTAGAGACGTGACTTAGTGACACGCCAGGCTGCTCTTCAAGAAGCTTCTCAACATAACCAGAAGTATCGCCACCTAGGATAATCGTCTGATTGTACTCTGGATTTTTCCGACCAATAGCCTCGGCGATGGCTTTTGAAGATAAGTCAAAGCCTGGTTCCTCGGTCTTACCGGCAGTGCCATTCCAGATAATTGTGTGGCTGTATTTAATTGTGAGGAGAATCTTAGATAGTGATAGATCGCCAATATCCAGTTTATTTCCCTCTTGATCCTGACGAAAATCCTCAGCAACGTAGATTCTAGGATCGGAGGAGACATAGCCGTCAGCGGCAATTTTACCAACCACAAGAATATGGTCAGCAATTGGCAAAAAACGATCAATCAACGGCTGTTTATCACTAATTTTGGCACCACCAATGATTACCGTGACTTGTGGTTTTGGGTGCTCGAGAACTTGACTTAAATTAGTAACTTCTTTTTCAAGTAAAAAACCTGCAACAGTAGGAAGAAGTTGAGGAATTTGCGTCGTAGAGGCGTGAGCGCGATGAATAACCGCAAAACCATCCTGAACATAGAGATCGGCGGAGGTGGAATGGACAATTTCCCTGGCAAAATCTAGACTATTCTCTTCCTCTGCTGCGGAGAAACGGAGGTTTTCAAGAAGAATCACAGAGCCTTGCGGAAGAGAATCTATCTGATTTTTTACATCGCTACCCGTGAGGCGTGGGATAAAAGTAACTGGGCGACCAAGAAGGAAAGATAATTCCTGAGCGACAGGGGCTAAGGAAAGTGAGGAGTCTGCCTGGCCTTTTGGGCGACCAAGATGAGAAATGAGGATGATATGGTTTGCTTGCCTGTCTATTAGATATTGAATAGTAGGGAGGGCAGCCCGTAAGCGAAAATCGCTAGTAACCTGACCATCTTTGATTGGTACATTAAAATCGGTACGTACAAGAATGTTTTTGTTTTTCGGATCAATATCACGGATAGTAGTTTTATCAAACATAGTATCTATAGTATATATCTTTATGCTTATTTTTTCCTTAACTTACTAACGATGCCAGCAATAAAGTAGAAGAAGCCGTAAATCATGAGTCCGGAGAAGACAAAGTAGCGGCCGCCTGGTCTGGTACTGGAGTATGAGCCAAATGTAAGGGCGCCACCAATAATCATCATTAGTAAACCGCCCACGATACTTCCAGAGCCGGAAGCTGCCTTGGCACGTTTTACTGCATCTTTGGTTAAATCAAGAGACTCCCTCTGTTTTTCAATAAATTGACGCATGTCGGTATTTGGAAAACGCATCATGGCAAGACGTTCTGGAGCCTTATTTGGAGCACTCTTCAAGGTTTTATTGGGATCCAGGAATAGAAAATTGAGAGAATATATTTTCTTAATCTTTTTTTCTTCATCCACAACATACCATCGGCCCATTTCACTAGAGCCTGGCTTTGGTTCGGTGCTTTC
>CAUUKK010000014.1:0-10468 GCA_963545805.1 uncultured Candidatus Saccharibacteria bacterium | reverse complement strand
CGCACAAGGAGTATTACGACAAGTACAAGAGAGAAAACAGTCGTAATCAGGCCGCGAGTAATCCAATGAGAAAAAAGAAGGTGATCAGGAAGATGAAGCGTCCTAATATTGCAGAGATTAACGAGAGAATTAATATCTCGGTTCGGCGTTTTAGAGATGCGATCAATGACTATATTGATACTAACTTCGAAGAAGGAACCGAGAAGCCTGGAATTGTTGGAGTCTTCACAAGGAAGAACCCTACATAACCCTATGATCTGATCTGAAGCCCCACCGCGCGTGGGGCTTTCTTAAACTAAACTTGAAGTTTAAAATTTCAGATTAGTGTAAAGAATAAAATAATATAAGACACCAAAAAACCCACTGACGTGGGTTTTTGAATTTATTTGCGGAGTCCGAGTTTTGCAACTGTGCCTTTGTAAAGGTCGAAGTTGGTTTTCTCAAGATACTTCAAAAGACGTTTGCGGCGACCAACCATCTGCATAAGTCCACGACGAGCCATGAAATCATGCTTATTGACCTTAACGTGCTCGGTTACTTCTTTGATGCGCTCAGTTAGAATAGAGACCTGAACCTCTGGAGAACCAACGTCCTTTTTGTCACGGGCAGTAGCAGCAATTGCCTTAGCTTTATTCTCTTTTGTAATCATATTGGGTGAATTATACCACGCGACGATAATTTCATCAAGGGTAAACAGATGACTTTTCTGTCAAAATCTGGCTAACAAGATTAATATGTAGTAATTTCTAATTCCCCATCGATATATTCACCAAGAAAAACTTCACTTATGGAAGCAATTTTTTGCTTTTTAAGTTCTTGATCAAGCCATTGTTCATCCTTACTAATCACCTCAAGGATGTCATGATGTAATTGACCGTCGGTAATAAGTGGGAATTTAGGATTCTCTTCGCCGGCATGAACGACAATGAGCTGACCGTTTTGTTCTACAACAGCGCGTTTAACTTTCTTAGAAGAGTAAATATTATTAGTGCGAAGCTTAAAAGCAACATCATGGGCGCTGAGGCCAGCCTTCTTGCAGTTTTCGATGTTGATTTTACCATGATCAATAATAATCAGAGCTTTACCATCAAGAATTTGCTTAACTTTGACATTGTGGGTTTTAATAAATTTAAGAGATAGAGCCAGAATACACCAGATAAATAAAATACTAATATATTCCAAGATGGCAATCTGCTTATTATAAATTACGCCACCAATAATACCACCAAGTACGTAGTTTTGGACCTGATCACTGGCCGAAGATGGAGCAAGATTCCCCTTACCAGTCACATTAATAACAAAGAT
This sequence comes from uncultured Candidatus Saccharibacteria bacterium, assembly GCA_963545805.1. GTDB lineage: Bacteria > Patescibacteriota > Saccharimonadia > Saccharimonadales > Saccharimonadaceae > Nanosyncoccus. Next base: position 9,163 of record CAUUKK010000014.1, on the reverse strand, counting down.
GAGAGCCAAGAAGCCGATCAGCAGCTTGATAGCAATCAGGATAAAATCATCCATGGTTTCCTTTCATTAATTATTATTTTCGCCCATAAAATCGGACAACTTGACAGCATTTTCTATCTGATAATCGCCAACCTGAGTACGTCGAAGAGAGGTCAGATAGGCGCCGACACCGAGAGCCTTACCAATATCCTCGCCTAGAGTTCTAATGTAAGTACCGCTCGAAACATGGGTTCTGATGACGAGTTCAGGATAATTATAACTAAGAATTTCGATAGTATAAATTTCAATGTGGCGAGTAGGCATAGAGACGGCTTCACCACGTCGTGCTAATTGATAAGCGCGTTGGCCGTTGATTTTTACCGCCGAAAAAGCTGGAACAGTTTGAGCGATTTGTCCGACAAATTTTGCAACTACTGTTTTAACCTCCTCCAAAGTAGGAATGGCTTCGACGTGCTGATCAGTAATTTCACCTTCGGGATCACCGGTGGTACTAGTTTTACCAAGACAGATAGTTGCCTCATACCATTTATCAAGCTTTAGAAACTGATTTGATAGTTTGGTGGCCTTACTCGCTAGAAGGATTAATAAACCGGTGGCGAAGGGGTCAAGAGTGCCCGTATGGCCAACTTTCACCTTCTTTCCTGCCTCCATCGAGAGACGACGACGAACTCTTGCGACTACACCAAAAGAACTAAGTCCAGCTGGCTTATCTATAAGGATAATATCCTGTTTTTGTTGGCTATCTTGAGTATTCATTACTAATGATAATAGTGAAAAATAATAGGTCTGTCAAAATTTAATAGGTGCCCGGAATACGAAAAGCAGAAGGATCGACCGGAGTGGCGGGCGCTTGAGGGGCCGGTGAGGACTGAGGAGTTGGAGCTGGGGCGGACTGAGTTGTCGGAGCTTGAGGAATTTGAGGAGTTGGAGTGGCCTCCGGAGTAGGCTCAATAATTGGGGGAGTTGGTAGGACACTAGGGGCAACCGGCGGCAATGGCATATTAGGAACAGTCGGCTGCATAGAGTAACCATTCTGGATTGGAGTAGGCTGAGCTGGCACCACTGGTGCTGGGGCTGGAGGTAAGAAAGCTTCAGGCTGCAGAAAATCTGGAATAGGAGTACTAGTGGCCGGTGGGGTGGCTTGGATAAAATCTGCCATTGGGTCGGCAGGGGTAGCCGAAGTGGGGGCTGGAGTAGGAGCTGGGGCAGGAATTGGGGTTGATATAGAAGCTGGAGCAGGAGTTGGAGCCGACTGTAATTCTGGAACTGGCTGCGGTTCTGGAGTTGGTGCAGCTGGCATGGTCGGAATGGCTGGAGTTGAATATTCTGGGATAGTATTTGTATATTCAGGGTTAGGGTAGTTGGTATTCTGTGGCATAGTTGGCATGGCTGGAGCCGACAAGGTGGCGATATTTTGACCAGGAATATAGTTTACGATTGGCTGCTGACCAACAGAAAGAGGATGAGCTGGAGTTGGTTGGGGATTTGGCACCGGCTGTTGTGACAGTGACTGATTGATATAGTCTCCTTGATTAATAAGACTTTGGTAGCCAACTGGGTTTTGGATGGGTGATGGCTCAGCGAGAACTTCATCCATAAGTCGACTCATATCTTCCCCGGATTCTATGACAGGATCGGAAATGGTATGGCCTACAATATCTGGACTGGACTGGAAGGGTAATGGATTGACTGGAGGAAGTTGGGATTGCATTGAAGGGGCCGAAACTGGTTGTGCAGGAGGAAGCGGCTGAGCGTATTGCTGAGGTTGGAACTGAGGAAATGGTTGAGGTTGTGGCTGTGGCTGAGGTTGTGGCTGTGGTTGAGGTTGTGATTGAGATTGAGATTGTGGTTGAGGTTGTAATTGTGTCTCAAACTGGGCTTGTGCCTGAGGTTGCATTTGTACCTGAGGTTGAGGTTGCGATTGGAACTGCATAGAAACCTGTGGATTATCATAGGTTTGTGGTTGAACTTCTGGCTGAACTTGAGGAGTAGGCTGAATCTCTGGAGCAGGTTGAGCTTGCGGGGTGGCTTGAATTTCTGGGGTGTCTTGAGCTTGCGGGGTGGCTTGAATTTCTGGGGTGGCTTGAGTCTGTGGAATTACTTGAGTCTGTAAATCAGGAGTACCAGCAAGATTATTAGTTTCCTGATCTGTATTGGTCATGGATGCAGTCATACGAGCCAATTCATCCATTACATTACCGGTAGTAAGCGGAGTAGCAGAGAGACTTGGCTCTTCGCTTGGAAGATTTGGCAGCTGAGAAGCCCCAGAGGATGCTTCTTGGTTACTCTGAAGATTAGTGGTTTGAGCGAGGTTTTGATTAACGAGCTCTTCAAGTTCCTTGAGGCCAGTATCAGGATTATTAGAATCAGAAACAGTTGGAGTATCTACAGTAGCTGGAACACCTGCGGTAGTTGGGGTATCCGAAGAGGCTGGAATCTTTGAAGTAGTAGGGATATTTGAAGAGATAGGAGCCTCCAAAGTAGCAGGAATGTCTGAAGAGACTGGAGTCTCTGAAGCAGCAGAAGTGTCCGACGTAGCTAAGTTCTCTGGAGTAGCTGGAGTCTCTGGTTTAAGGATATTAGCAGAGATTAGCTGTTGATCGGCACCAGCCTCCATTAATTTTGAGGCGACAGCCATAGTGGTTGGCTTAGTGCGATTGTTGGAAAAGCGTTCTGTGGCAGAGAGAATACCTGTCAATAGAGCGGTTGCAACTTCTTGAGAAAGCTCAGTAATTTCAAGCTCCTTCAAAAGATCATAAACCATTTCACAAACGGAAGATTTTTCAGGATCACTCCATTCAAGATCGGCAAAACGACCTGGCAAGCCCGAAGTAATATTAATTGCGCTGGCGTCATGCATGATGCGACCATATTCTGAAAGCGCAGAATCGATTTCGGTGCCAGCATTAACATTAAAGACAATCACAAGGTCAACATTGTAGTCGCCATAAGAATATTCGAGATCTTCCTTTTTAACTTGTCCCTTGTACGGAGTAATATAGATTTTTACATAGTCGCCATCAAGTTTATAAGTGAGATGGTCGGCTTTGGATTTATTCAACGCAATAATGAAGTCTTGTAAGCTACTGGTGTCTTTTTCAAAGGTTTCTTCGGGCTTTAGAAATTCAAGAGCGTTTGGGGTCTTGCCAGAATAAATAGCCGTGACGTGCTTCTTCTGTTGATCTAAAACGATGGCGAGAGCAATAGCAGCAGACATTTCGTCGAGATTAGGGTCTTTAGAGAGAGCAATGAGAATATTTGCGCCACGCTGGATTTTTTCAGCAACTTTTTCAGGTAGTTGCTGTGGATCAATGCCAAAACCTAAAGAATCTGGTCGCGGAGCTTTAGTGCTTGAAGAAGGACCAGGTTGATTACTGGTAGCATTTTTCGTATTGTTTTGCGCGCTTACATCCATTGTTTGTGTTGACCTAATTTATTTAAATTTAACATAAGAATTATATTTTGACAAGCAAAGAGGAGGCAGAACGAGGCGGATAATAGGGAGAGTGGCCTAACTTTTAATAACGTGGGGCCAGTTCCCTTTGATAGACAACTTCCGCGATGCCAGAACGCTGAGCCTGGCCGATACCCCAATAATAGGCGTCAGAGCGGAGATTAAAGATCTCAGCTGGAGCAACGGAACCATCGCTGGAAATAGCATAATATCCACCTTCATGTTTGTCATATCTAGTACCAAGAACACGCTGGTCGGCAGGAATGCCAGCCATTGACCCGCCGCCGTGGTTTGCACCACCAGTGCGCTTTAGAGTAAGACTCTTGGCAAAAACTGGTCCATTAAAGATGATGGTTTCAGAACATTGCTCGGCGGATGGCTCATTAACATCACTACAAGTATTGAGATTATTAGAGGCATTATCTTCGTCCAGAATCAACCAGGCATCCACACGATTAACCTTACTTAAGACATTAATGTTCTTTGCGAAAATGAGGATTTGTGGAAGTTTAGTAATTGATTCGGTGGAGACGTCGGTGTAGGCAGCCTGTTTCGTAGAAGTTTCGTACTGACAATTATTACCACCAAAGGCTGAATAACAGAGATTCTGATCAATTGTTAGAGTACCATCAACATAAAGTACGAGAGTGTTATTTTGTTTATCGGCAGTAGTGATAGTCTTATATAGCGTGTCGTAGGTACGGAAAAGAGTGTCTGTTGCCTTAGGATTATGATCTGGTAGTTGAATCTGCGACAAATTAACATCACCTCGAATGTAGGTGTTTTGTAGACCTGTATCGTACGTGGTGATTTTTAGACTACTATTTTTAGCAATGTTATCGCGATACCTGGCTTTTAGGCGAGACAGCAGACCGGAAGGTAGTCCATAAACCCCAGACTCTCCAATATTTTTTCGGTTTGCAATAGTAAGGTTGTAAATATTGTTTGACGGATTAGAACCGCCGGTTGGTAGATTATAATTATAGCCTTTTTCATAGCCCAGAGAAGCACCAGAACCAAACCCAGAGATACGACCGCCCGCAATGACATGATATTCATCCCATGAACCAAAGACTTTTTCGGCAATACTTGGATAGGATGAGAAACTCTGTCCTGGCGTCTTACGACTGACGGCAGTTTCAATCTTACCATTAGTAAACATACCACCACCCCAAATCTGGAAATTTGGTTTTTTGGCAATAGTAACACAGGATAGATCGGAGACGTTGAATTTAGTTTCATCACCACCACTAATGGCAGGACCAGAGGTGTTATTATCGAAATTATTTTCTGTCGTATTGTGGGAGGAGGCAGGCCAAATCGATGTAGCGGTACAGTATTTGTATCCAACATATTCCTGGTCATCTGGGACAGTACGGGAATAAATATCCGAGTCATGATCACTGCCATTGTAATCACCGTCAGGATTCATAATGCCTTTTATTTTGCTAACTTCGTGACATGTAGAGACACCGTAGTAGCGACAAACGTCTTGATCGGAACGATCACTACCAGAAAGAGTGTGAGGCATAGCGTGTGGAGGAATCAGCAACTCATAAATACGAAAGGTTTCTTTATCGGAGGTATGGGTGGCGTAAGGATTCTTGGCGACCATATTATTCTGACGGGAGAGAATATGATAGGAGCCACTAATATCGACGCGTTCACCGCTAAATATTACATTATCAGAGTCAATAGCACTCGTAACGTAGGTATTGAAGTTATATGGAGTGACAACGCTAGCCCCAGTATAGCGACCGCCGTAGTCTCTTGAGGTAATTGGATAGTAAATAGAGCGCGGATTACTTTTATATCTTTCTTTACTGCCCTCTTCACAGCTTCCATCACCTGTACATGAGTAGCTAAATGTACCCCAGGATGTACCTTTGAGGCTTGGGAGTTGACCTGGGGTAATGACTTTATGATTACCAGGATGACCCACAAGGTATGGATCCGTATCTTCAGTAATACCTACGACACCTTGGTCATTATAGTTCCCTTGCGCGTCTTTAGCACGGAATGTTCCAGCGTTCTCAAAAGTTTTATTAGTTTGAGTGTCACTAGTAGCAGTATTAGTGCCACAACTACATTCACCACTAACCTTAGTAACAGAGCTAACCCAAGATTTTACGTCATTATAGGCAATACCCTGGGTAATTTTATTACCAACTTCGGTACTACTGCCGGTTTGATTTGCCGAGTTACAGTTCGAGACACCTGAAGCAAAGCCAGGGATCTGGAAACCATCATGAATGGCACGATTATTATTTTGAGTAAAAATAGTATTATCACATGAATATGGGGGAGACGGAGAGTCGGTTGGCGATTCGGTATAGAAGCCATAGTCTGCGGAAACAATTCCAGCTCCCGTTATGGCATGAGGACTCTGAGTCAAGACGCTTCGTTCATTGCCGTCGGCAAGAGCAGAGTTTTTGAAGAGATAACGATTATCTTCGTTATTATTTCGCGAGGCATAAAGTCTAAATTTATTTGCGATACTCGGCGAATCGGCGGTGATGGTATAATTCTCAGTATTTTTAACTAAGTCATGACCTACGCCTTGTGCTGGATAACAGAGAACATGTCTAAAACGAATAGAATCGCCAGGCCTAGCAAGGACAAAGGGTTGCCATTTCTTATAGTTCTCCGTGCCAGTATAGGAGAGATTTGTAACTTGAGAGATTGCGGCGGTATTTCCTTTATAGGAGGAACCGATAACACCTGGGACCAGGGCACTACAAATATCAGAACCCTTTGGTGTACAAGTTGGATCATCGAGAGGACAGTCTTTCCTTTTATCTCCTCCGCTGCAGGTAGGATCGGTATTTGGATCACAGTCTGGTTTTCTATTTTTATCACAGGTTGGATCGTTTGGATCACAACCATGTGGAGGCTCACCATAAGAGCAGAACCAGGAAAATTCACCATCTGCCCATGTAAGATCATATCTACCTGTATTATGTCTAAATACTTCAAATGCAGCCTCAGCATCATCATATTCAACATGATAATTACCTGCACGATTAACATATTTTTGGTATGGCTTAAGGAGGTTATTACCTACAGGAGCTTTATTCTTATATAATGGAAACTGGAAATATACAAATTTATTAGGGCCATAAGCCATTCCTACTGGAGAAAAGGTGGGGGCATTATTATAATACTGATGCGAAACAAAGACATAGACTCCTTTTGCTTGCCCGCAACCACGAATCATCTGGGAATCACCTCTATAATCTAGTTTTCTGGCACTTTTCATATCGATTACGGGTATACTTCCTCTAACAGAATCATATGGTATATTATTGACGTCTAGGCCTGGATTTTTAGCGAGCAACTCTTCCATTGAAATATGTACCCACTCGCCGCCGCCACCTTGACTGTTATCTTCCCCACCAGTATTCCAGCTACTATAACAAATCGTTCTAGGACCTCCTCCACACGCATTTATAGGAGCAGAGGTACCACCAGCAGCGCCACCAGTACCACCAGTACCACGTTCGGCAAGAGCTCTTGGAGCAAAGAAGAATGAAGATAAAAAGGCAAACAGCAAAAGGAGGAAAAAGTTTTTATGACGGTTCTTAAGAAGATTGATATACATACCCTAAAAAATGCCTCTTTATTTGCTTATTTATTTTAGTATATAGCCTAAAGCGGAATTGGTCAATTTAAAAGCGCCTAGTATACTAGGCGCCATAATAGACTTTTCTAAGAAGATCTGGGTCTTTAATTATTCCAGAAATTCTGATAATAGATGAGACCAGTAAAGTGATCAGTTGCATTCCAATCACTAATCTCCGCATCCTTAACATAAGGGTTCTGGATATAATTTCTCATTATTTTCTCCAGCATATCAACCTGAATAAGGTACATATAGCTATCCTCAGACCCAGTTATCTTTACTGTTGGCTGAGTATAAAGTTGATCAACATCTATATAACCATTCCAATAAATATAACCTTGACCATCATGATAGTCTTTGGTTATAAGTTTTGGAACACGATTCTGGAGATATCGTCCATTTGAACTGACATATGATTTGTCGGCTGGGAAGAATAACCAAAGGCGAAACGCATCTTCATCTGTAGGAACATAGGGTGGATTATCTACGTAATAATTTGTGAAGAACAAATCTATTTCAGTGATTATATTGTCCGTCTTTTTATAATACCTCTGAATATTGATCTGTGTAACCTGATCCTTCTTCCTTGCCGGAAACTGTTTTAAGTATCCGTAGATGTCAAAACTCCCGTCTTTTCTCCAGAATGGCTTGGTCGACCATAATGGATAACCAGTATCTGGATTGATTTCTGGATAAACAAAAGGCTCAGTTCTCATCTTCAGCCAGCGTGCGTCACTGGTAGAGTGAGTAGTTTGATAGACGGTCTTATCCACCTGTACCTCAAAGTTACTCGTGACGTAGCTTGGATCTTTTGCTACGCCGTCAGGTCCGAGATAATCTGCTCTAGGAAAAACGGTCATCGGGTTGTCCCTGCCGATCTCCTTTTGGGGTTGTTTTGCCTGATCTGTCGGAGTCTGATCCTTTAAGCCGGCATGTGCCTGCTCGGTCTGATCTCCTTGTCCTTGAGAAGAAGTTTCAGAAGAAACTTGTGTTTCGTTCTCTTTCTTCTCGTCTACCTTAGCCTGCTCCTCAACTGCCTTTGCAGCAGCACCTGTAGCATTCTTTTTTACGACACCTGCATATGCTGGTGTAGCAAGTACCATGCTTACGCAAAGAGCCAAGCTTGTTGCCATAACTACTAGATTCTTCTTCATAGTCTTTTTTCCCTCCTTTTCAAAGAACCCTCGGGGCCTATTCCCCGTAGTTGCCGCGATTTTACAATGTTCTCTATATTTAGTCAAGCATAAAAATTTACAAGTGATTTTATATTGCCTTTTTTATAGAGACTTTCCTTAAATTAAGATAGAATAGAGGTATGCCAGAATTACCAGAAGTTGAAACAATTCGAAGAGGATTAAATAAATTTATCCTCAATAAAAAAGTGTCCTCAGTAAAAATTTTATGTGATAAATCTTTTATTGGCCCTAAAGAACTAATATTAGGCCAGAAGATTATTAATATTCGACGTTTTGGAAAAGCCTTGATTTTTGATTTTGAAAACGGCGTATCGATGATGGTGCACCTAAGAATGACGGGGCAATTAATTTTTCGTGCCAGCGGCGAAGAGTCGGGCCGGAATTATCTTGAGATGATTGAGGCGGGAGACTTTAAGACCACTCTATACACAGAAAAAAGCTTTGCCGGCGGACACCCGAATGAAAGTTTTTATAGCGAGCTACCGAATAAACAAACGCGGGTTTTATTTGAGATTTGCAAAGAGGACGGCGCAGGTTCGGGGGCGAGTCAAGCTATAGGCACTCTATATTTTAACGATCAGAGAAAATTTGGGTTCTGTAAAGTAATTGAAACCAGCGAGTTGGAAGTAGATAGTTTTATTAAGAAACTTGCCAAAGAACCATGGGTGATGAGCGTGGGAGAATTCAAGAAAAATCTGATGCGCCATAAGAATGCCGAGATTAAACCGACGATTTTAGACCAAAGTGTGGTGGCAGGACTGGGAAATATCTATGCTGATGAGGCGTTATATATGACGAAGATACATCCCGAAAGGCTTACCTCGAGTCTCAGCGATACAGAAATTGCCGAGCTGCTAGAAGCGGCTGGTGTGGTAATGCAGCGCTCGATTG
>CAUUKK010000013.1:0-10686 GCA_963545805.1 uncultured Candidatus Saccharibacteria bacterium | reverse complement strand
TGAGGCCATGACTAAAAATACCGATCAAATCGTTGAAGCTTCTAAGAATCTTCATGAACGCATGATCCGTGTTGAAACCACCGTGGATAAAATCACGAAAGGTGTTGATGACGGTTTTAGGGATAATCGTAAAGAAATTGCCACCAATCTACAGACTATTCAAAAAACAGTTGACTCAAGAGTAAAAGATCTCCAAACTGATAATGCCAAAAAACTTGAAGAAATGCGACTAACTGTCGACGAAAAACTGCAAGCCTCCGTTGAAAAACGCTTCAACGAAAGCTTCAAGACCATCTCCGAACAACTCACTAGTGTCTATAAAGGCCTTGGAGAAATGAAAAATCTTGCCACCGGCGTAGGTGATCTTAAAAAAGTCATGGAAGGCGTAAAAACGAGGGGTATTTATGGCGAAGTTCAACTAAACAGTATTATTTCAGATATCTTAAGCCCCAACCAATACCAGGAAAACATCAATACAAAACCAGGCTCTGCCGATCGCGTCGAATTTGCAGTCAAAATGCCAGGTAGGGAAGAAGACCATGAAACCTATCTTCCTATCGACTCGAAATTTCCGGTTGAGAATTATTCTCGCCTCATCGCCGCCTATGATCAAGGCAATAAGGCCGATATTATAACCTTCCAAAAAGCTCTAGCTACCGACGTTAAAGAACAGGCCAAAAAAATCTCCACCAAATATATCGAGCCCCCTTTTACTACCGATTTTGGCATGATGTTTGTACCTACAGAATCTCTTTATGCAGAAATTTTACGCATCCCGGGTCTTTCTGATGAAATCCGTCAAAAATATAATATCAGCATCACCTCACCATCCACTCTTCCTGTCACCTTGTCTGGACTCCTCATGGGCTTCCGCACGGTGGCTATTGAAAAACGTAGTAGTGAAGTTTGGCAGGTTCTTGGCGCCATTAAAACCCAGTTTAATAAATTTGGCGACCTTCTTGAAGCCACCAAGAAAAAACTTCAAGAATCTGCTAATAAAATTGATGCTGCCGCTACAACCTCTCGCCAAATTGAGCGTCGCCTAAAAGAAGTTGAAAGCCTACCTACCGCCGATAGTATCAAACTAATAGGCGAAATCGATGATTCATTCTAAAACTAAAACTCTCATCGTCTGCTATAATTAACCTAATGTACGAAAATTTTACTAAGTTTATTTCAGATAAGTCAAAAATCTGCATTATCCAGGCAGAAAATCCTGACGGTGACTCCTTAGGTTCCGCTCTAGCACTTGAGGCTCTACTTCAAGACAAACAAATATCTCAATTTTGTCCGGTAAATATTCCAAAATACCTTCGTTACTATAAAGACTGGTCGAAAATTTCCAGCGAAATCGATTATCAAGCTGATGGCTACATCATTGTCGACACCGCCGCTCAAATTCTGCTCAGCAAATTAACTGATGACCTTACAATCAAGAATCTTCTTTACACTAAACCCATTTTTGTAATTGACCATCACGAGACTCCTGATGACCTCGATTTTCCACACCAATCAATTATCGAGCATCTTCCTTCTTGCACCAATGTAATCTATAACATAGCACAACAAACAGGATTAGAAATCAATAAGGCGGCTGCCGAATATATCTTCCAAGGCCTACTTTCCGACACACTGGGGCTCACCTCCGCTGGAGTTTCTGGCGACACTTTTCGTCTAGCCGCTAACCTGCAAGATCTGGGTGCTAATATTAGCGAACTTGAGGAAAATCGCAAAGAATTCATGAAGAAGTCTCAGCGCATTCTTGCCTATAAAGCAGAACTAATTCAGCGCATCGACTATTCACTCGACGGTCAACTTTCTACAATTCATATCCCATGGGAAGAAATTCAAGAATATTCAGACGAATATAATCCTAACGTCTTGATTCTCGAAGAAATGAAAATGGTCGAAGGTGTTAAGGTGGCAGTTGCTATCAAAACCTATCCCGACGGCAAGTTGACTGGTAAAATTCGTTCGTCTCTCCCCATTTCTGACAAAATTGCCGGCTTTTTTGGTGGCGGCGGCCATCCTTATGCTGCGGGCTTTCGTATTTATGACACAAACTATCAAGACACTCTTCGCGAGCTCGTCACCTGTAGTTATAAATTAATCGAAGACTACGAACAAGAATCTACTACAGAGGAAACAACTTTCATTGGAAGCTTCTAAAATGTATCTATACAATACTCCAGCTAAGAAAATTCAAGAATTCATCCCGCAGGATAAACAAAATGTCAAAATCTACACCTGCGGTCCAACCGTTTACAGCTTCGCCCATATTGGCAACTTTGCCGCCTACATTTACTGGGATCTTCTAGTGCGCCTCATTAAGACTCACGGCTGGACCCCAAATCGTGTCATGAATATTACTGATGTTGGCCATCTAACTTCTGACGGCGACGAGGGGGATGATAAAATGGAAAAAGGTGCAAAAAGAGAAAACAAAACGGTTTGGGAAATTGCCGTTTTCTACACTCAAGCTTTCTTTGATGACTTTTACTCACTTAATTTAATTAAGCCAACAAAAATTGCTCGCGCCACCGACTATATTAAGCAGGGACTAGCTCTCGTCCAAACCCTGATTGATAAAGGATTAACTTACGAGACCTCTGATGGCATCTATTTTGATACCAGTAAATTTTCCACTTATGCCGATTTTGCTAAATTAGACTTGAGTAACCTTAAAGCAGGCGCTCGTGTGGAATTTAACCCTGAAAAACGTAATGTTTCTGATTTTGCTATTTGGAAATTCATCAAAGATGGGGAAGATCATGCCATGCAATGGGAGTTCCAAGGTCGCCCAGGCTATCCAGGCTGGCATCTCGAATGCTCTACAATTTCTCACACCGAACTAGGCGAGACAATTGACATTCATACTGGTGGGATCGACCATATTCCTATTCATCACACTAATGAGATCGCCCAATCCGAGGCCGCTTTCGGCTTACCTATGGCTCGTTTTTGGCTACACTGTAATTTTATTACCAGCGAAGGTCAAAAATTCAGCAAGTCTCTTGGTAACGCCTATACTATTCATGATCTTAAGGAGCGTGGATTTTCGCCACTTGACTTTAAGATGTGGATCCTCCAAGGCCATTATCAGTCCGAACGTAATTTTACACTTTCTGATCTTGAATCTTCCAGGATCCGTCGCCTCAAATGGAAAAATCACATTGCCGAATTATTACAAGCTAGCAACCTAGTTCTTAATTTTAATGATCCAACAATTCTTACAGAATTCATAAATAATTTACAGAACAAAAATTCCACACCACAAACCAAAAATTCACAAGAAATCATCTCATTTGTAGACAATAACCTTAATTCTGCTGAAGCTTTTTCGTATATTGATCAGCATCAACTCACTCTGGATGATTGGGCTCTAATTGACAATCTATTCGGTATTGGATTACTCACAGAACAATATTTCCCCGATGAGACTATAGTTAATCTTATTCACACACGTCAGAAGGCTAGGCAGCAAAAAGATTTTCGAACTGCCGATCAGATTCGTGAACAAATTGAACACGCTGGTTTTATCATTAAAGACCAAGCCGGCCAGCCAATTTGGCAATACTTAAAATAGCTTATTTCTTTTTCTTAAAAACTCAGCTATACTAAATAAAAACAGAGGAGGTACATGTCACGTACAATTGAGGTCGATACTAAAACTTTTATTCGCTTTTGGTTTGTCATTATTGCTTTTGCAGGCCTTGGCTATTTAATTTTCAAAGCTGCTAGTGGTTTAATTATTATTTTTATTTCCGCCTTTCTAGCATTAGCCCTACGTCCACTTGCCAAACTAATTGACAAAATAGATAAAAAGAAGGAGCGCCCTAGACTCACTGCCATTATTGCTGTTCTCGTCGTCGTTCTTGGCTTCTCAACAATTGTAGCCGTCGTCGGACCAATGATTGTTTCTCAAGTTTCAATTTTTCTCGCCTCTGCTCCTCAAAAAATCTCTACCGTAATTGGCGAATTCAACCTAGATCGTATAGGTGAATATTTTGGTATTCCTGACCTACAAGCACAACTTCTTGTGGCCTTACGTAATTTTTCCAATACTTTACTCAATAATCTCAGTGGTATTGCAATTAGTAGTGTCGGTACCATCGGCACCATTCTCACAAACATCATTCTTACCATCGTTCTTACCATCCTTTTTATGCTCGAAGGCCCAACCTTAGTGGAAAATTTTTGGCGCACGATCTCATCTTCTCGCAACGCACAAGCCACTCGTGTCTGGCATCGCGTCACCTCTAAACTAAGCACCGTAGTTGCCAAATACGTCTCCGCACAAGTTTTGATTGCACTTCTAGACGGCACTATTACTGCCATTAGTGTTTTTATTCTTTGCTTAATTTTCAACGTCCCAGGCGGCATCGCTATTCCCCTAGGACTCATCTCCTTCCTCTTCTACCTCATTCCTATGTTTGGACCAGTCATCGCTTGTATCATCAATACTGTTCTCCTTTTCGTCAACTCCCCATGGGCAGCCTTCAGCTTCTTCCTCTTCTACCTCATCTATCAACAAATTGAAAACAACATTATAGCCCCTCGAGTCCAAGGCAAAGGTCTTGGCTTACCTCCAGTTATAATTCTTATCTCCATCATCATCGGTATGTATGCTTTCGGTCTTATTGGCTGTCTAATTGCTATTCCGATTGCCGGCTGCATTAAAGTCATCATTGACGAATATGCCGCCATTAAAAAAGTAATGGACGATTAAATTCATAGACTATTTAATCCGTCTATGACATAATTATTGAGAACTAATTTTAAGGAGTATATTATGGAACAAGTATTACCATTTCTTGAAGGAATTTTTATGATCGCCACCATCGAAGGAGATCAGCCACATGTCCGTCCTTTTGATGCAGCTGGCATTCTTGATGGCAAACTCTACATTGGTACTAAAAATAATAAAAAAGTTTTTGCTCAGATTAAGAACAATCCAAAAGTTGAAATCTATGCAAAACACGACACTCTAGGTGCTCTTCGCATCACTGCCGAAGCCTATCCTGTTGAAGATGAAGCATTAAACCAGGCCGCATATGAGTCCACTAAAAAGGACTACGCAGGAAACGACTGTGCTGCCCTAGAACTTAAAAATGTTCACGGTACTATCCAAAATAAACTTGGTGAAGTAATCAATGTCGAATTCTAAGTCTACTGCGTCAACCACAAACGTTAGACAAACTACTCTCATCTACCTCACGGCAATCTCCGCAGGTATTCTGCTAATTTCAAACTTAGCTGCCACCAAGCTTTGGAATATGTTCGGAATTGCTGTTGATGGGGGGATTCTTTGTTTTCCAATCTCATACATTCTCGGCGACATCATTATCGAGTTTTACGGCAAAAAAGTAGCTAAGTCTGTCATCTTTTCCAGCCTCCTTCTCAATATCCTTGCCGCCCTCGTCTTCTGGGCTGTCTGCGTTCTCCCTCCCTTTGCTGGCACTGAAGAGATGCAAAACTCCATTGTAAATGTCCTCGGTTTTGCTCCACGCATCATCATTGGCTCACTGACCGCCTACCTTTTCTCGCAATTTTCTAACAATTTTATTTTCGAGAAAATTAAGAAGAAAACCGGCTCAAAACTCTTCCTTGTGCGTGCACTTGGATCATCAATCGTTGCTCATTTTCTCGACAGTCTTGTCTTTGAAACCATTGCCTTCCTTGGTGTTCTTCCATTCAATGATTTTCTTAATCAGGCGCTCTTCGCCTACCTCCTCGGCCTAGGTCTCGAATTAATTCTGTCACCAATCGAACTTCTCATTGTTGCCAAAGTTCGTCCATTTTTAAAAGATGAGGAGCAAAAAGCCAAAGAAGTCCAAATAGCAACAAAATCTTAACTGAAAGTTTGAATAATGTTTAGCTTCCAGATTGACCATAAAATTCCTGGCGCCCTTGGACGAGCCGGCACAATCAAAACTCCACACGGAGAAATAAAAACCCCAGCCTTTATGACCGTTGGTACACAAGGCTACGTACGATTCTTAAAACCAGAAGACCTTGTCACTATAGGCGCTCAAGCAATGCTTAGTAATGGTTATCATTTGCGTCGAACCTCCTATCAAATTGCCGACGAAAAAGGGCTATCTAACTGGTCTGGCTGGTCTGGCCCCACCCTCACCGATTCCGGTGGTTTTCAAGTCATGTCACTTGGCTCTGGACTAGGCAAAGTAGTCTCTATGGACAAAGAGCGTGGTGTAACCAATACAGCCCACAAAGAACGTCTTGCTCACGTTACCGAGGACGGAGTTCATTTTACCGATCCATTTGATGGACAGCCTGATTTTATTGGCCCCGAAGAATCCATGCAAATTCAGTGCAGAATAGGCGCCGACATTCATATGGCCTTTGATGAATTAACTTCACTCGCCGATGACTATGACTATAATGTCGAAGCCTTAGCCCGTACCGAACGTTGGGCTCAGCGTAGTCTCGATGAACACCTTAAATTACGAGATTCTCTTGGTTACCGCCAAAGTCTTTACGGAGTGCTACAGGGCGGTCGCTGGGAAGATCTTAGGCGTAGTACTGCTAAAAAACTTGGCGCCATGCCTTTTGATGGCTATGGACTTGGTGGCGCATTTCTTAAAGAAGATCTCTCTGAAATTCTTCGCTGGTGTAATGAGGAGCTCCCAGAGCATAAACCTCGGCACCTCTTAGGTCTCTCACACCCAGACGACATTTTAAATGGCGCCGAAATGGGAGCCGATACCTTTGATTGCGTGGCACCTACTAGGGAAGCACGACATGGCAAAATTTACACTAAATATGGTGATATTAATTTACGTAAATTTAAAGACTCAAATCTTCTACTTGACGAAGACTGTGACTGCCCTACCTGCCAAGCCGGTCACACCCGTGGTGAACTCCGTGACCTTTGGCGCTCCGGCGACGGGGAATTAAAGGCAAAGTTTTATCGCCTCGCCTCCATGCATAATCTGCGTTTTATTATTCGTCTCACCGAACAAATTCGTAATGCTATTCTAGAGGATCGTTTCCATCAGTTTAAACAAGAATTCCTACGAAATTATTACACAAAATAGAAAAACCTAAATTATTTATGCTAAAATAAGGTAGTGGATAATCAAGTCTCTTTTATTCGAAGACACCCCCTACTAAAAGACATTTTTAGCCTGATTATTTTTGTCTTCTTTGTAATTCTTGGTACCTATTTTCTTAATACTTACATCATGCGTTCATACAATGTAGTAGGCGCTTCAATGGAAAACACCCTGCACGGCAAAGATCGCCTAATCGTTAACCGTGCCGCTGTTTCACTTTCGCATTTTTTTGGTAAACCATACGTTCCAGAACGCGGCCAAATCATTGTCTTTCTTAACGGAGACGCCAGTGGCCCATTAACCTGTGGCGTCGAGGCCTCTATTCGCGACCAATACATCATTAAGCGTGTCATCGCTTTTCCGGGCGAGCGTGTTGTTGTAAAAGATGGTAAATTGACCGTTTATAATAAAGAACACCCTGAAGGCTTTAACCCTGACGAATCAACCAGAAAATCAGATCAAGATGGGCCAAAGAAATATACCGCTGGCGAAGTCGACATGACCGTGCCTGAAGATGAAATCTTCGTTGCCGGCGACAATCGCGAAGGTACTCACTCCTATGATTCTCGCTATGGCCTTGGTACTATTCCATACTGCCGCATCATCGGCCCAGTCTTATTACGTCTCTATCCTTTTGATAAAATTCGTCTATTTTAGGTTATAATATTTATATATGTCAGATTATGTTTTAATACGTAAGGGGCGCAACATTATTAGTACAGTGCTGCACGCCTTATTTAATCTTGTTCTTGGACTTGGCTCCGTTTTTATTACCTTCTCCACGGCAAGCTGGATTCCAGGCGTTTTACTCGTTATCCTTTCGAAGTGGCGCATGTTCGCAGTTCGCCCTCGCTATCTCTTTCTTAACCTCAAGTCAAACTTAGTCGACCTTATTGTTGGCTTCTCTTTCATCTTCATCACTTACTGTTCTGGACCAACACTTCTACCCATTCATTTTATACTTGCTATCTCATATTCCGCCTGGCTTATTGTCTTAAAACCCATGTCTTCTGAACGTGCCTCGGCTTTGCAATCTCTCCTCGCGGTCTTCTTAGGTACCACCGCCACTACCCTTATGACTGCTACCGCTAACTCCGTTTTCCCGGTCTTCCTTAATTTTCTTGTCGGCTTTGCCGCAGCCAGACATGTGCTCGTCCAAGGTGATGACACCGACTTCACATTCTTATCACTTATTATCGGTCTTCTTTTTACCGAAATCTCCTGGCTCTCCCAATCCTGGCTCATCGTTTACACTTATCGAGAAATCGGCTTCCTCCTTCCGCAATCCGCCATTCTCCTAACCGCGCTCACTTTTCTTTTGGGCTATATTTTTAAAAATTACTCCAGCAACGAAGAATTTTCATTTCAAAAAATTGCCACCCCAGCTATCTTTTCAATTATTCTCATTGTTATTATCTTACTGTGGTTTAGTAAACCATTATTCAACGTTTAATACCGTATAAAGGAGGTAAAAATATGACCAACGAGTCTCATTCAGACACTCAAAAAAATAAATCAGACAAAGTAGAACAGGAAACTGTAGTCCTTAAGGATACGGTCCAAGCAGCTAACCAAAATACTACGAAAAAAGCTCAGACCAGCCCAGTAGTTGTAGTTCTAGCAGTCATCGCTCTCGCTAGCGGGCTTTACAATCTACATCTGACCCACAATCTTTATTCTGAATTTAATTCACACGCCTATAATTCCAGCTCAAATGGCAACTCACTAAATTTCACTGAAGGCTCTATCGCCAGTGTAGCTAATTCCGTTTCAAAAAGCGTTGTCTCGATTGTTACTAGCACTACTCAAAAATCACTCACAAGCTCCGAATCATCAGCAACTGCTGCTGGTACCGGCTTTATTCTAAGTAGCGACGGCTATATTGCTACCAACAAACACGTCGTCTCTGGCGCCACAAAAATTGGCGTTCTCCTCGATGATGGCACCGCTTTTGAAGATGTTGAGCTAATTGGTACCGACCCACTCAATGATTTTGCTAT
Organism: uncultured Candidatus Saccharibacteria bacterium; assembly: GCA_963545805.1. Classification (GTDB taxonomy): domain Bacteria; phylum Patescibacteriota; class Saccharimonadia; order Saccharimonadales; family Saccharimonadaceae; genus Nanosyncoccus. The sequence continues at coordinate 1,610 of CAUUKK010000013.1, read as the reverse complement.
TATCAAAATTAAAGATGCCAAAGATCTTACACCTATTAAATTAGGCGACTCTAAGACCATCTCAGCAGGACAACAAGTTATCGCCATCGGTAATGCGCTCGGTGCCTACCAAAATTCGGTCACCTCCGGCATTATTTCAGGTAAAGGCCGTAGTCTCACCGCTACCGACTCTTCTCGTACTCAGATTGAAACCCTCTCTGACATGATCCAAACCGATGCCGCCATTAATGGTGGAAATTCTGGTGGTCCATTACTCAATGCTGCTGGCGAAGTTATCGGCATCAACACTGCCTACGCTAGCCAGGGGAACAACGTTGGTTTTGCCATCCCTATTTCCAGTGTGAAGGGTATTATTAATAATGTACTAAAGGGTCAAGGTTTTGAACGCGCTGTTATCGGCGTTCGCTATATCAACCTTACTCCCACAATTGCTAAACAGAAAAAACTAGATATTAATCATGGCGCATTAATTTCTTCCAGTAAAGGTAATAACGCCATTATTCCAGGCAGTGCTGGTGATAAGGCTGGTCTCAAAGAAAATGACATCATTACCGCCGTGAACGGTACTGAAATTGGCGTCGCTGGCTCACTCTCTAGCTTAATCGGTGAGTATTCCGTTGGTGACACTGTCACTCTTACGATTATCCGTAATGGTAAAACCGAAAATCTCGAAGTCACACTGACCGCCTACAAACAATAAAAAAATAGACCCCTAAAGGGGTCTATTTTTTTTAATATTCAAAACAGGTAATCAAACCTTCATTTCCAACATACTTGAATCCGTAGCGCTTAGCATAGCGAATAATTTTTTCGTGCTGGCTCATATCAGACTCCAAGATTAAATATTTTTGGTGCAAAGTTTTTTCTTCAAACAACTTTGCCCATTTTTTACGAACCTGTCGAATCAGCTTATAAATGAGCTCCAATCCATTCTTCTCAGCAAACAATGCCACCGCCGGTTCATATTCAGTCTCAGGTGATTGCCACTCCCATGCCCGGTCCACATAAGGCAAATTGGCCATCATAATATCTGGAGCCGGCGCGTCATCCTTCACATTCGATAACAAATCACCCGAAGTCAAGTGTAAGTTTTTAGTCTTATATTGAGCAGCGTTCACAACCGCCACTTTTAACGCCTCTTTAGAAATATCTATACCTATCACTTCCGCATTAGGACAAGCGAGTGCCGTCGAGACAGACACGCAGCCAGAGCCTACCCCAACCTCAAAAATCAGTACTGGCGACATAATTTCCGTTTTTAACCTAGCATATTCTTCCTTAATTACCGGATTGTCTGGCCAACTTGGCTCAATGGCACCGAACTTCTGTTTGATCAAAAGATCAAAAGTTTCAATCTTCTTTTTTAAAATATCGCTATAAAGTCGTACCGCGAGATCAACCATCACCTCAGTTTCTGGTCTAGGAATTAAGACATCTGGATTCACCTTAAATTTATGACCATAAAACCACTTCTCACCGGTAATATAGGCGAGTGGCACGTGCTGTGTACGCAAACTCAGCATCCGGTCTGCGGTTTGCCTCTCTTTATCTGACAAAACCGACTCCTCATGCGTCACGAGATAAGTCCGATCAGCCGCCTTAAACACATT
>CAUUKK010000012.1:0-11039 GCA_963545805.1 uncultured Candidatus Saccharibacteria bacterium | reverse complement strand
AGGCCTGAAGAGCCTTGTGTCACTGGTTCAAGTCCAGTCGGAACCACCATTTTTTGTGCCTTCTTAATTATTAAAATACATTAGAATTTAAATCAGAAGCTAATAAGGGCCATTGATATATGTATTATTTTAATTAATAAATATGATATGATTTTTATAATAGTAATGAAAAGGAAATAACTATAATGAGTGAAAAACTTAATAGTAATTCTGCTAATTCTTATAGTGGATGGGATGACGAAACTGGGACTAAGAATCAAGTTGAGAAAAAAGAAATTCTTGAAACTAGAGACTTAATTAGTGCTCTGGATTTTGCTGCTCAAAGAGAAGAAGGTTTTACAGTTAACGTTGGCGGTAATTATGTAGATAACGAAGGATACCAGCAAGTAATGTCTTTCATGAGCAAGTCTTATGATAAAGGTGCTGATACTAAGGAAATCGCAGATAATATATATGAAACAGTTGAGCATGAAGTTGCTTATGGTGATATCGTAGCCGATATTTATGCTGGCAAATTAAAAGGCTCAGAGAGGGAAATGATTGCTAGAGCCATAATTCTGTAATGTGGTTTTTCAAATTATAGTATAGGATTATATTTTAAAAATACCTCCACAATGATGCTCGTGGTGGTATTTTTGTCTTAAAAGCGTTTACCTCTATTAATGTTTTTGAAAAATGCTTAATGGTATAATATAAATATGTCTATGGCAAATATTAATGATTATTTGAGCGTAGCTGGGGCGCAGAAAATTTCAAAGAAAGCACCTTTTTCTGAAGCCGACCAGCTGATTTTGGCTCGAATTTCTTATCTACCATTTCATAAAATTAAACTGAGCTTATTTGAGACAATTGCATCAGTGGCGGATAAAATGAATCAGCTGCCAGCTTCGGCTTTTGGCTGGCCAGATGACCGTAAGTTAATTGAATTACTCGGACAGTCAAGACGTTTTAACAAAATGCGCATCAGTAATTTCGTACGCCATAACGACAAGGCACTCGAAAAACAGTTTTCTGTCGTCACTATTCACTTGAATCTTCAGCGAGCATATCTTTCCTTTTATGGGACGGACAGTTCCCTGACTGGTTGGAAGGAAGATTTCAACTTAGCCTTTCTTGATAATATTCCTGCCCAGATCGAAGCGCTTGAATATCTTAAAAAAGTCAGCCTCAAGTTTTTTTGGAAGAAGTTATACCTAGGCGGGCATTCTAAGGGTGGGCACGTTTCAATCTTTGCCGCCATTCATGCCGCGGACCACGTTCAAAAAAGAATCCAGGCTGTTTATAACTATGACGGGCCAGGGATTCGTAAGGACTTGGTTGAACAAGACTTAGGTTCTTTTAAGATTCTCGACCGCATCAATACTTTTGTGCCACAAGAATCGATTATTGGGCGCCTGTTTGAACACCGTGAAGGATTGACAATTATACATAGCACCGCGAAGAATGTTTACCAACACGATATCTACTCTTGGCAGATTGAAGGTAATAAATTGGTTCGCTCGAAAACGACAAAGCGCAGTAATATGATCAATCGTGCGATCAATCAATGGATGCAAAATGCTAGCCGTGAGGAAATAAAAATCTTCATCAACGGGATGTTTGAAATTTTTTCATCAGTAGAGCTAAACAATCCGATAGAACTAATGCGTGAATGGAAACATTTTGGTCCTAAAATTCTAAAGGAATTTATGAATACGCCAAAGGAAAAGAAGAAGGCAATTTCCGACATTTGGTTAAAACTGGGCGAATCACTAATCCGCTCACAGATTGAGCAGAGCGAGATTCTAGCAAAATTTAATAAGACTTTTAAGGTTCGGGGGAAATAGGCGTAGATGCGAAAATTTCAATTGGATCAGAATTTCCTAAAAAGTCCAAAACTGGCATTATTTCTGATTGGACACTCTAATATTAAGAAACGAGACCTAGTAATTGACTTTGGCGCCGGCTCTGGAGTAATAACGGGCGCATTGGCAAGACGCTGTAAAAAGGTAATCGCTGTCGAAAAAGACCCGGAGACTGCTAGAAAATTACGATCAAACCTTGAGCGCCATAAAATTTCTAATGTGGAAATTTTTGTGGGTGATCTTAGGGAGCTAAAACTACCAAATGAACCATACAAGATCTTTGCCAACCCACCTTTTTCCCTGTCCGCTGAAGTGTTTTATAAATTACTCAATTTAGAAAATCGGGATGGACAAATAGTTGAATTAGAAAATAAAAACCATCGACGGCCAGATGCGATTTATTTGATTCTCCAAAAGCAACTGGCCTTAAAATTAATTATTACAGAAAGACACTATACCAGCCAACTCGGTAGGATTCTAGCTAAAAATTATGCGACCCGAATCCGATTGCCCCTAAAGGAGACTGACTTTACACCGCCTCCACATGTGCCGACTGTTTTATTTGAAGCGAAACAGTTTACTTTAAGCCCTGAGCCAGGAATCGCTCAACATAACTGTAATCCCAGCTAGTATCAAAGCCAGAAGTTGCAAAAGAACCAAATTTAAAGCTTGGCATACCACCTAGATTATATCGCCCCATAAAAGTGGTGGCTTCAGCAGTATTTTGTTTAACCTTATCTAGCATTTTATGTTCAGATAAACATTCGTTAAAGGAAGGGTCGAGATTAACTTCTTTAGCAATACTCTGCCAATATGCGGGAGTGAGATCCTTGATGGCTGGCGCATTTTTAGAAGTACCAATACCCTTGCTTTGATAATCTTGCCAAAGGCGACGAATCACCTGGTGGTAGTAATCCCAGAATCTATTCTGTTCAGTAGCGCAGGCCACGGCCTCGGCGCTCATTCTTGAAAAGCCATAGTGATCCATATTATTTTCAGACAAAAAGTCGGTGACGCGTAGTTCAAAAACGATATCGTGATCTTTGAGATATTTCTCAAATTTTTCCTGGTTCTCTAATGTGAGACGCGAGAAGGCCGTACAATATGGACACATAACATCAGTTACCATGACATAATGATTTTTGGCGTTTTTATCACCTAAAATCGTGCGTTCGTCACGAATACTATTTAAATCTTGATTCTTGGGTGCGGAAGTAAGAGCTAATGCAAGAAAAACTACAATGATAACACCAATAACAATAAGACGAATAACGCGGCTAAACATATTGGGGCTAGTATGTTCTTCGTAGTCTTTAGGGTCGGTAGAATCTATTTGATGATGATCATTTTTACTCATGTTTTTCTCCTTCGGGTGCTGTTTGGGATTTTATTTGTTGATATTTTTCCGCCTCAAAAATTATATATGCCTCATAGCCAAGTTTTTGGAAAACGAAGAATGCCATAATTAACGATATAAGATTAAGAATCACGGAAACAGTACCGATTAGCGCCAGCCCGGATGAGCCAAGGATCGAAATAAAAATAGGGGCAAGAAGCGCAGTACCGCAGGTGGGACAACCAGAGCTTAACAGAAAGAAGCTGGCAATAATGCCGGTACTTTGAAGATTATCAGAAAGATTTTGTTTGCGGAAATGCAAGATAAAGAAAAGTAGGCCAATGAGTATTGATTGAACTAGATTAATTAACGACATAAAGAAGAAGTCTGGCAGGGTGCGGCCCACACCAAACACGGCGGCAACAGTATGAGCAATAAGGACAAGTTTTCCGCGTAAATTGGAGAGCTGGAAGAGTTGCCAGTTCGCCGTGCCAGCCGCAAAGAAATTGAGAAGAAAACCAAAAACTAGGAAACAGATCAGGAATGGTAAAAGAAAATGGCGACTACCAAAGAGGCTCGGAAGATTTTTGATTGCGTCATGGAGATGCGAGAAAAACCGTCGAACACGTCGCTTAATTGACTGCTTTTTGATAATTACCTCCTAGTTTAATTTTATTTTAATTATAGCTCATTAATTTTGATGCGAGTTTGAGCTAGAGTATCACGATCCCTAACTGTCACAGTATCATCTTCGAGAGTATCAAAGTCGATAACGACGCATTTTGGAGTACCGATTTCATCCTGCTTACGATAACGCTTACCAATATTACCAGAATCATCCCAAGTGACATTGCCATATTTCTTACGAAGAATTTGATAAACAGTTCTGGCTTTTTCGACTAATTCAGGTTTATTTTTAAGCAAAGGGGAGACACAGAAACGGAACGGAGCAAAAGCTTCAGGGAGCTTTAAGACTGTGCGTTTTTCACCATTTACTTCATCTTCGTGATAGGCAGCAGAAAGTACTGCCATAACCAAGCGCTCAACGCCAAAGGAAGGCTCAATGACGTGTGGCACAAAGCTTTCGCCAGTCTTCTTGTCTCGATACTCCATATTCTTACCAGATGCGCGGGCCACATTCTGAAGATCAAAATCCGTGCGGTAGGCAATACCCATTAACTCTTCAGACCCGATTGGAAAGTCAAATTCAATATCAACGGTTCGCTTGGAATAATGAGCGCGATCATCGGCTGGAACCTCATATTCATGGATCATATTAGCTGGAAGCTGCATTGTCTCTTCAAGAAAAACATGGACATCTCGAAGCAGTTCAGCAAAAATACGCTCCCAATCATTTGGATGCACGAAATATTCGATCTCCATCTGTTCAAGTTCACGACAACGGAAGATAAAATCACGTGGAGAAATCTCGTTACGAAAAGCCTTACCTTGCTGAGCAAGGCCAAAAGGCAGGTCTGGATAAACGTTATCGACAACATTTTTATAGTTCGTGAATATTCCCTGGGCAGTTTCGGGACGAAGATAGGCAATTGAGGTCTCATCAGAAACGGCACCAACATGGGTCTCAAACATCATATTAAATTGTTTGACTTCTCCCCAGTTGATCTTGCCACAAGTTGGACACTTGATGCCCGCATTAATCAGTTGATCTTTCGTGATATTGGCGGATAAATCATGACCTTCGGCGGTTTTTGCTAGCTTATCAGCACGGAAGCGACCATGGCATTCATTACATTCCACGAGCGGGTCGGCAAAAGTGGCAGCGTGTCCTGAAGCGACCCAGGTTTTAGGATTCATAATAATGGCAGCGTCGACACCAAGCATGTCTTCGCGGTCCTCAACCCAGTATTTCCACCAGGTTTGCATAATTTTACGTTTTAAAGCGACGCCAAGAGGACCAAAATCCCAAGTACCAGCCATGCCGCCATAAACATCAGATCCTTGAAAAATAAAACCACGACGCTTACATAGACTAACGATATCCTCAAGTTTTGCCATATCAACTCCTATTATTTCTTTTTATTATAACATCTTAGCTGGCAATATGGGAAAGTATCGGCAAATAGGTATAAAGGTTTTTAATTTTTAAGATGACATGAATATTGGTCGACAAAATGAGGCGGAGAATTTTAATTACGTTTTGATCAATCATGCCTTCCCCATCTGGTCTTCTGATAAGAACTTTTTCAAAATTATCCCAGTCGTAAGTAGCTGAGGCCTCAAGTCTTTGACCATCACGATCAAAGAAGACGTTAATTTCTTCACCAGAGATTCTAGCCTGATTTAGGTGAAAATAAATTTTAATCAACTGTTTAGTTGAGGCATCAGATTGCGATAAATTAAGAGCACTTAGGGTTTGATGTAAAAGATTAAAAAGGTCAGCTGAGTCGATTTGATGTGAAAGACGTGAAACCTGTTTTAAAAAACTAGAGGCTAGTTCCAGAGTTTCAAGATCGCTAATGATTTGATGGTAAAATTCCTTGGATCTGGCTGAAGTAAGAATACCAAATGAGTCATCAGTAGCGTTTTCGTTTTTTTTGAAATCATTTTGATGAACGACAATACTAGAAAGAGTAAACATCTCAATACCCCCGGCAAGCTTTGATTTTTCTTTACGAGCACCCTTAGCAATAGCAGAAAGGCGACCATCAGGAGTGAGAAAGGTAATAATTCGATCACCTTCACGATAGTTTACGCGCTTTAATACAATTGCGTCGGTCTTAAGGTCAGCCATCTATTCCTTAGAGTCCTTCCTTTTTAAAGCTTTAGTGACAGCGGAAAAAAGCGATTGCGGAGTCATGGTGGTTTTATTTAAAATTTCCACGACATTATAACTTTCGTAGGTCTGATCGGGAAACTTGAGAGAAGAAACAATAATAACTGGTATCTTGAAGAGATCGGGGTAGGAGGCGATCTCATTCAAAAAGGTGAAGCCGTCCGGTCCGGTCAAAAGAACATCCAGAATAAAAAGAGCCGGCGGTTTGCAACCATCCGGTAATGCAGCAATGGCTTCTATACAATTTGTAAAGCAGTGAATTGACAGATTTTGGTCAAGTTTTTGAAAAGCCTTTTTTAAATTCTTAGAAAAAAGCTGTGAAAGAATGGGATCATCCTCAAGCAGGAAGATTTCGATGGTTTCTTTAGTGGAAGCTAGCTTGTTCTTTAACATAATAAAACCCTAAAAGACAAACGCAACTTGCTTGGATGCGGGAAGACGAAGTTTAAAACTAGTGCCATCACGGTGACGCACCGCTAAAAGTTCTGCCTGCATGTACTGCGAAAACTTTGAGGCAATGAAGAGACCCAAGCCGGAACTGCCGGGGCGCATGGAGATACTTGCTGGACGGACCATACCATCTTTTAGTGATTGCCAAATCTGTTTAGGCAGGCAGGGTCCAAAGTCACGCACCGTAACCTCTACAAAATCACCACGGTCAGAAATCACCAGAGATGACTCAGTTTCTGAGGTGGAATAATACATTGCGTTAATACAGAAGTTGTATATAACACTGAAGAGAAGGTCCGGATTCGCAATGGCGAGGTCGTGACGATTTTTATAAAAGGCTGCAACGCTACGTTGGTTAATCTGAAAAAAAGGCTGAAGCTCAGTGAGAACATGGTCGCAAATTCGGCGCACAGAGACTGGCTCCATTTCGAAGAGACCATCCTCGAGCCTAGCGATTTTAGTGAGATCGTTGACTTGCCTAAGAGCACGTTCAGAAATATTGATCAGCTGCTTCTTGGTGTCTTTTAGCTCAGCGAGACTATCTTCCTGAAAATCCATTGAAAGAGCAAGCTGACGCATCACCGCAAGCGGACTTTTCAACTCATGGGCAACGACTGCTAAACCTCCGACCTCACTTACCATAGGTCAATTATAGCAGAGAAAAAATTTATAGTCAGATTTTTGAAAGTTGCATTTAAAGAAACGCACCTGATTAACTATTGAAGCGGATGGTGGAGAGAATACGTTCAAAGTCAGCACGGAAGACATTGCTCGAATCGGTTTGAAGCAGAGCAGTCTTATCGCGAATCTTAAAGACACAAACGATACCCATAAGGTCACTATCTAATTTACCAGTATAGACATTAACATTAACACCATTAACCACTGTTGAAGAGACGGTCATTTCTTGTGACTGAACTTTATCAGTAAAATCCTCAAGAACGCGATCGAGTTGTTCGTTTTTAATCGTAACACGAAGAGCCATGACGGTATTGTCGGCCACAACATTAACCTGGCCAGGATTGAGGTAGGCATGATAGTCGCCACCACGACTGGCATCATCAGGAATGTAGAGGTTCCAAGTCTTAGGATATTCAAAGTTTAAGGCACCAAGATCGGTAGGGCCAGAGAAGGTTAAGAAAGGATATTTTTCTTTTTCTTCAAAATCATTTTCTAACTTAGTTTGCAAACTATTTCTAGCCTCGGCAACAGCTACGTCGATTTTTCCCTGTACGTTGGTGTTGGCTTCACTCCATTTTAAGGTCATCCATATAAAGAGTCCGACAAAGAGAACGGCGAGAAGAGAAATGACAATCAGACCAATGGTCTTAAGAAGGTCAACACGGTTCTTAGCACGAGCGATACGCTCAGCTTCTTTTTTCTCCTCATCGGTCATGAGATTAAAATCTTTATTTAGGAGATTACCGGAGGGGTCAGTGACCTGAGACATAAAGGAGGTGTTGTTTGCTGGTGTAGATAAAGGTGCGGCTTGAGACATGGCGGAGGGCTGAGGTGAAGCCGTAGGATTTACTGGGGAATAAGCAGATGCAGATTGATTGAAACTCTGGGGGTTAAAGCCAGGAGTGGAGTTCGCAGATGGAGTAACGGGAGCGGCAGGAGCGGACACAAAACCAAAAGCCTGTGAAGACTGAGTAGGTTGCGGGACTTGAGAAGCTTGTGTAGTTTGCGGAGCCGGTTGTCCTTGTGGAGAAATTGGATTCCAAAAATTAGCGTCTTGCGGCGTAATACCTTGACCATTATTAAAATTATTTGAACCCTGATTATCCATATATTTATATTTTACTTATGATTATTTATTTGTAAAGTTACTTGACTACTTTACGTTCTATTCTTTACTAAAATCGCGATCAATGATTTCGATTTGATTTTTAATTTCATTGAGACTTTTCTCAATTTCTTTTGCCGAGAGAGCTACTTCCTGATATTTTTGACTGGCCTCTTCAAGAGAAAATTCGTCTCCATAAAACCACTCAATCTGCTGATCTAATTGCTCCAGGCGTTTATTAATTGAAAGAACGGTGGTTTTAGTTTTCGTCTTCTTAGAACTGGTTGATTCTGCCATAATTACTCCTTATTTTTGACTTTAATAATTTTTGCTTCGGCTTGATGAGTTGCGGTTTCAAGATGAACAATAGCATTTTCTGATAATTGACCATGAATAATAGCATAACCGCGCCTTAAGATGATGGCTGGATTTAAGTTTTCGATAATCTTCTGCTTTTGTTGGATTTTTTGCAGTTCAAGTTGCAGAAAATTAAAGATTTTAGTGCGAATACTTTCAATTTGTTCCCTTAACTTATGTTCTTCAAAATTAATTTTACTCACAATCTGCTGATGGATGCGTGACACCTGAAGTTTAAGTGAATGGATCTCAGCTTGGCGATCGCGAGTCAAAAACTGAGCGGCATTACTTGGCGTGGAGGCAGCTAGGTCAGCTGCAAGATCAGCAAGAGACTCATCAACCTCATGGCCAATACCAGTGATTACCGGGATACGGCTTCCAGCAATGGCGCGAACCAATTTTTCGTCGTTAAAAATGGCAAGATCATCCTTTGAACCACCACCACGAATCAGGGCAATCACCTGATTATCCGTATACTGATTCATATACTCAATCGCACGCACGATTTGGTCAACGGCTGGCAATCCTTGAACTTGAGTATGCGCCACCTGAATCTTAAGTTCGCCCCAGCGTTCGTTAATAATTTTAATAAAGTCAGCATAGCCGGCGGCCTGAGTAGAAGAAATGATGCCTAGCCGCTCAAGGTTGCGAGCAATGGGACGTTTTTTAGCCGGATCAAATAAACCTTCTTTCTGTAATTTAGCCTTAAGTAACTCAAAGGCTTTTTTAAGACTACCCTCGCCTAGAGGATGAAAACGCTTGATAGTGAGACTGAATTTACCGAAGTTAGTGAGTTTTGGCGTGGCCTGAACGGCAATCTTCATGCCATCTTCAAGAGGAAAACCACCAAGTTGATAGATTGTCATAAAACAGCCGATGGACGATTCGGAATCTTTTAGATCAAAGAAGACCCATTTGCCTTGGTTAACTTTAAAGCTGCTGACCTCGCCAAAAACTACAACGTCACCTAATCCAGTTTCTAAAACTTGATTGGTAACTGAAACAAATTGACTAACGGTAAATCGCGGAGCTTCCGACATATTTAGGATTCTTTTGAAGATTCAAAGACCTTCTTTTTATCGGCTTTGCCAATCTTTGAGATGGCATTTTGATAAAAGCCATAACCAGAGATGATGGTATTAAGCAAGACAATGACACGGGTCACAATGACAACGGTACTTGCGATAGCGAGATTGGTACCAAGGATACACATAACGGTGATCATGGAACCTTCGTAGCCACCGACGCCACCTGGGGTAGGGAGGACAGCACCAACGAGCGAACCGAGAGCCTCTGCGACCATGATTTGCGGGAAGATTTCGCCGTGGCCTAAAGATATGGCAACGATTTCGTAGGTTGCAATTTCAAGGAAATTATAGAGAAAACCCCAGATAACAGGTTTAACGAGAAGCTTTTTATCTTTCTTAGCAGTAAGAAAGTCTTCGTGTAGATCCATAAAGTATTTATTGACTTTTTCGAGCTCAAGAACCTGCTTCTTTTTTCCAAAGGTAATGGTTTTGACTAGCCAGTTAGCAAAAGCAGTCAGCTCTTTGGCAGCCCAGCGGATCATCTTGCGACTGGAAACAATGGCGATAAGAATAGCGATTGCGGCAATAATACCGACACTCATGGCGCCGACCAGCCAGACCATCCAGTAGGCGTTAGACGGAACGCTGCTAGTAATAATAAGAAAGATAATGGCAAAGATTGTTTGAGTCTGGTTTGCAAGAATGGTAATGAGATAGCGCAAGATGTACATAAAGCTGACCTGTCCAGCTGTGGCTCCATAATTCTTTAAGCGCCAGGTGATATAGCCAAGACCTGAGACACCCCCCGATGGAATAGCGTGATTAACGAAGTTAAGCTCAAAAGAGATGCGAGCTAGTTCCCATGTGGAAATTTTCTTAGCTTCTTTAGCCTCTTTGTTATTCTGCTCGGCAATTCTCTGTTTTCCCGCCATGTAGGCGAAGAAAATTTTGCCAGCACAGTAGTACATGAAGAGTTGTTCTGGAATGAGGAGGAAGACAATAAATAAATTAATACTAAATTCACCACCCTCAATACAGTGTCCTCCAAAAATACAACTGGCGGCGGCGGTGATTTGATCCCAAGCACCCCAAATAACAAAGGCGACGAGGGCTAGAGTAATTAAGCTAAGAATTTTTTTAAACATATCCTAGTTATTATAGCATAGGTGCTTTTAGATTAAAGAGAAAAAACGCGATTTGCATAGAAGACTATCAGATGGTTTAATATTATCTTAAATTTTGATATAATATTTATATGAAGTACCTCGCAGTAGCAGGCCGCCAACCTCTAATTTCTTTGGCAGAAATCCAAGCATTATATGACAAGCACGCAAAATTGGTTGGAAAAAACTTAATTATTTTTCAGTTAAACAATAAAAAGCCCGAAATAAATCGACTGGGCGGAACAATGAAGCTCGGTGAGTTATTTGAGGGCGATTTT